>NZ_RZQE01000337.1:0-6473 GCF_004022955.1 Mesorhizobium sp. M7A.F.Ca.US.002.01.1.1
CCGCAGCCCAACACGGGAGAGTTCACCCGGATCAGGAATCTGAAGGTCGAAAACTGGTTGGCGTAGCGCTTGAGCCGAGAATCAAGCCGCCGGAAAAAGCTTCCAGCGGCCGGGGCGGAACGCCACCCGGCTTTTTTGCGCCGCGGGATGATCGACCGGCAATTCGATTTCGACCCGCTGACGCTCACCACCGATCTCGAGCTCGACCCGGCGCGTGCCGGCGACGCGGCGGCTGGCGGCGACCGTGCCGGCGATGCAGCCGCTGCAGCCGTCCAGCAATTCGACATCGTGCGGGCGGAAGTAGAGCGTCGCATCGCCCGAGGGCTCGTTGGGCGCGGCAAGCCCGATCGGACGGTCGGCGAGCCAGATCTCGCCATTCTCGACTTTGACGGGAAGCGAGCTCGATTCACCGATGAAGCCGTAGACGAAGGGCGAGTTCGGCGTGTCGTAGATGTCGTCGGCGGTGCCGACCTGCTCGATGCGACCCTGGCTCATCACCACGACGCGGTCGGCAAGCTCCAGCGCCTCTTCCTGGTCGTGGGTGACGAAGACGGTGGTGTGGCCGGTGGCGTCATGGATTTCGCGCAGCCAGCGGCGCAATTCCCGGCGCACCTGCGCGTCAAGCGCGCCGAACGGTTCGTCGAGCAGCAGCACCTTGGGTTCGATGGCCATAGCCCGCGCCAGCGCCACGCGCTGCCGCTGGCCGCCGGAAAGCTGCGCCGGATAGCGCTTTTCCAGCCCCGACAGCTGGACAAGGTCCAGAAGCTCGGAGGCGCGGCGGCGAATCTCCTGCGCCGGGGGGCGCGACGGCCCGTGCCGGACCTTCAGGCCGAAGCCGATATTGTCGGCCACCGTCATGTGCCGGAACAGCGCATAGTGCTGGAAGACAAAGCCGACATTGCGATCCTGGATCGACTTGTGCGAGGCGTCCTCGTCGCCGAAGAAGATGTTTCCGCGCGTCGGCCGCTCCAGTCCGGCGATCAGCCTGAGCAGCGTCGTCTTGCCGGAGCCGGACGGCCCCAGCAACGCGATCAGTTCGCCCGACTTGATATCGAGCGACACGTCGTGGAGGGCCGGAAACCGGTCAAACTCCTTGCGCACGTTGGCAACGCGAACTTCCATGCAAATCCCTCTGTCAGTGTCCGCGCGTCGCGGCGATCTCGGCGCCGTAGCGCATCTCGAGAAGTGTTTTCAAGACCAGCGTGACGAGCGCCAGGCCCGCAAGCAATGAAGCGACGGCGAAGGCGCCGACGGCGTTGTACTCGTTATAGAGGATTTCGACATGCAGCGGCATGGTGTTGGTCAGGCCGCGTATATGGCCCGACACCACCGAGACCGCGCCGAACTCGCCCATGGCGCGCGCATTGCACAGGAGCACGCCGTAGAGCAGCCCCCATTTGACGTTGGGCAAGGTCACGTACCAGAAGGTCTGCCAGCCATTGGCGCCAAGCGAAAGCGCTGCCTCCTCGTCGCCATTGCCTTGCTCCTGCATCAGCGGGATCAACTCGCGGGCGACGAAGGGGAAGGTGACGAAGATTGTGGCCAGCACGATGCCCGGCACGGCAAACAGGATGACGATGCCATGCGCTTTCAGCCAGGTGCCGAGCAGCCCCTGGGCGCCGAACAGAAGCACATAGACGAGGCCCGATATGACCGGGGAGACCGAGAAGGGAAGGTCGATCAGCGTGGTCAGGAAGGCCTTGCCCTTGAACTCGAACTTGGCGATCGCCCAGGCGGCGGAGATGCCGAACACAATGTTGAGCGGTACCGAGATCGCGGCGACCAGCAGCGTCAGCCGGATCGCCGAGCGTGTGTCGGGATTGCCGAGCGCTTCGGTGTAGGCACCGATGCCCTTGGCGAAGGCTTCGTTGAAGACGATGATCAGCGGCAAGAGCAGGAAAATGCCGAGGAAGGCAAAGGCGACGGCCATCAGGGCCAGACGCGCCGGGCGGCTTTCCGTGACCGCCGCCGACTGGCTTTCATGGTGCGGTTCGTAGGATTTGATCTCCGGATCAGCCATAGCGCTTGCGGCTCCACGACTGTGCGAGATTGACGACCAAAAGCATGATGAATGACAGGGCGAGCATGATCGCCGCAATCGCGGTTGCCGCCGGGTAATTGTATTCCTCCAGCCGGATGACGATCAGCAGCGGCGCGATCTCTGATTTGTAGGGCAAGTTGCCGGCTATGAAGATGACCGAGCCGTATTCGCCGACGCCGCGCGCGAAGGCGAGCGCGAAGCCGGTGACGATGGCCGGCGCCAGGCCCGGAAACAGGATGCGGGTGATGATCTGGAAACGATTGGCGCCAAGGGTGGCCGCGGCTTCCTCCACTTCCTTGTCGATCTCCTCCATGATCGGCTGCACGGTGCGCACGACGAAGGGCAGGCCGATGAAGATCAGCGCGATGACGATACCCAGCGGGGTATAGGCGACCTTGATGCCGAGCGGCATCAGCAATTTGCCGATCCAGCCGTTCGGCGCGTAGAGCGTGGTCAGCGCGATGCCGGCCACAGCCGTCGGCAAGGCGAAGGGCAGATCGACCATGGCATCGACGATGCGGCGGCCGGGGAAGCGGTAACGCACCAGCACCCATGCGACCAGCGTGCCGAAGACGACGTTGACAGCAGCCGCGACGAAGGCAGTGCCGAAGCTGATTCTCAGCGCATTGATGGTGCGGCGATCGGTGGCGATCGCCCAGAATTCAGGCCAGCCAAGGGCGGCCGAGCGCCAGAGCAGCCCGGATAGCGGGATGAGGATGATGAGGGTGAGGTAGGCAAGCGAGAAGCCGAGCGTCAATCCGAAACCCGGAATGACGCTCGGCTGCCTGAATCGCCACCCCGCTTGGGCGGGTGCTGTGGTCATGTCGTCCTGAATATCGACTGCTTACTGGGGCTTGTAGATCTGGTCGAATATACCACCATCGCCGAAATGATAAGGCTGTGCTTTTTTCCAGCCACCAAACTGTGGATCGTCGATGGTTACAAGTTTGATCGGCGGCAGCTTGGCGAGGTCCTCGGCCGGCACCAGATCGGGCTTGGCAGGACGATAATGGTTCTTGGCGATGATCGTCTGCGCTTCTTTGGAATAGAGCCAGCTCAGATAGGCTTCGGCGATCTTGCGCGTGCCCTTGGCATCGACATTGGCGTCGACCACTGCCACCGGCGGTTCTGCCAGGATGGAGGTCGGCGGGTAGACGATGTCGAAATTGTCGGCACCGAACTCGTCGAGCGCCAGATAGGCCTCGTTTTCCCAGGCGATAAGCACATCGCCGAGACCCTTTTGCGCGAAGGTCACGGTCGAGCCGCGCGCGCCGGTGTCGAGCACCGGGGCATTGGCGTAGAGCTTGCCGACGAACTCCTTGGTCTTGGTCTCGTCGCCGCCGTCATTGGCGTTGGCGTAGGCCCATGCGGCGAGATAGTTCCAGCGCGCGCCGCCGGACGTCTTGGGATTGGGCGTGATCACCTGGACACCGTCCTTGACGAGGTCGCTCCAGTCGTGAATGCCCTTGGGATTGCCCTTGCGCACGAGGAAGATGATGGTCGAGGTGTAGGGCGCCGAATTGTTTTCGAATTTGGTGCGCCAGTCCGGATTGATCTTCTTCGACTTCGAGACGATGGCATTGATGTCGCCTTCGAGTGCCAGCGTCACCACATCGGCGTCGAGGCCGTCGATCACGGCGCGGGCCTGGGCGCCCGATCCGCCATGCGACTGCTGGACGGTGACCGTCTCTCCGGTCTCGGCCTTCCAATGGGCGACGAAAGCTTCGTCATAGGCCTTGTAGAGCTCGCGTGTCGGATCGTAGGAGACGTTGAGAATGGTGGTATCGGCAAACGCGAAACCGAGCGTGCCGAACTGGACAGATGTGGCGACCAGTGCGCCGAGCAGTTTCCTGAAATGAGGTTTGGTCATTTCTGCCTCCGTTGAACCCGCGCCAAATCTACCGAATTGGTAGAAATTAGATGCATTCAATGTTGCCTTTTTTGCCCCTCTTGAGAAAATGTTCGGCGCCATTTCGTCCTTTGGAGAAATATTTTCCTCTTGCGGCCAAAGGAAGAATCCATGGCCCTGCCACTCAGCCTATCTAGCAATGGGTAGTGCCGAGGCAAGGTGTGGAATTTGATCCGGTGCCTCAATCGGCGGTGATGGGAAAGTCGAAACGCTGTTTGGCGAACGGTTCGCTTTTCAGCGTGAAGTGCCACCATTCCCTTGCATAGTTCTTGAAGCGGCCCGCGCGCATGGCTTCGACAAGCATCTTGCGATTTGCCGCCGCTTCACTGGCAGGGCCGCGATATGCGGTTTCGCTCATTGAATCAAAGCAGTCGAAACCGGTACCGAAATCGAGCGTGTCGGCATCCCCGGTGCCGCAGGCCGGGTTCGGGCTGGACCTGCGGTCCATCCGGGCGACGGCGACGTCGACGGTCGAGCCACGTGAATGAGTCGACAACTCTCCGACATAGCCCTTGGCGATCAGGTCGCTGCGCCTGACCTCCGGATACCATTGCGGATCGGGCGGCCCGCCCTGTTTTGTCCATTCGCCCATGTCGGCGACGGCGCGGGCAGGGCGGTAGCAATCGAACACCACCAGGGTCAGGTGTTTGGCCGCGATCGCTTTCTGGACAGCGGAGAGTGCCTTCGCCGCATCCTCGGTGAGGATGCAGACCGGGGCGCCATAGCCGTTCACCTTGCGGTGCAGAAAATTATCCGATCCGGCGTAGCGGATGTCCTGGCGGATCGAGGGGTCGACATCGGCGAGCCGGACAAAGCCGGCGGGGAGTGGGTCAGCGAGAGCAGGGAGGGTGATTGCCGTGACAAGGATTGTTGCTGCCAGTGCTGAGGCTGCCGACAGGAAAGGATCGCGCGAGGCACCCCCCTCTGCCTTGCCAGGTATCTCCCCCGCAAGGGGGGAGATTGGCAGCTTTGGCGTCCTGCTCCACCATTGATAACTGGCGAAAGCGGCAAGGACATCCGATCGCCCTCCTTGCGGGGGAGATCGCCGGCCGGCCAGAGGGGGGTGCCTCGGAACAGGCATGGGTGAAGTATCCCGCTATCCGCTGAGCCTGTGGAAAGCCAATTCCACGAATCGCTTGCAGCCGTCTATTCGACAAACACCTTCACGCTCGCCGCGCGTCCCGCGGCGTCGATGACGGTCAGCGTCGAATAGCCGGCGCCGTCGGGCTGCCAGGTCGCGGTGCGGCGACGGTCGATGCCCACCAGCGGCTTGCCGTTGGCCAGCCAGCGGAATGGCGCACGGCCGCCTTGCAGTTTCAGCACCAGCGGCGAGGCGTCGACCGAATTGGTGCCGAGATCGACGCGGGCGCCGTCGGGCGGGAAGATGATGGTCGGTGCGGGTTCGGTCACTGTCGCCTGCACCAGGCCGTCCGCTCCGGCGCCGAAGCGGGCGAGCGTCACCGGCAGGTCCTCGCGCCTGGGGCTGAACAGTCCGGGCGGCTTGCCCGGCAAGGGGACGGCGACCAGGCCCGAGCGGACAAAACCGTCGAACAGGATGGGAGCGGCCGAGACATAACCGGACAGTCCGGGCACCGCGCCGGCGTCGGGACGGCCGACCCAGACACCGAGCACATAGCGGCCGTCGAAGCCGACCGACCACGCGTCGCGGTACCCGTAGGACGTGCCGGTCTTGTAGGCAATGCCGCGCTGCAGGGCACCCTCGGGCGGCTTGACGCCCGACAGTATGTCGATGATCTGCCAGTTGGCCTGACCGTCGAGGATGGTGGCGCTGGTGCGCTCGGCATTGGCCGGCTCGGTGCCGTCATGCAGCGTGTGCGTCTTGCCGCCATTGGCGAGCCCTGTGTAGAGCTGGACGAGGTCGCGCAGCGTGACGCCTACGCCGCCAAGGCCGATGGCCAGGCCCGGCGCCTCGTTGACCGGCAGTATGGGGCTGACGCCGGCCTGGCGGAAGCGCGCCATCAGCCGCGTTGGCCCGACCGCGTCGAGCACGCGGATCGCCGGCACGTTGAGCGACAGTTGCAGCGCTTGCCGGATGCTGACATCGCCCTGGTAGCCCATGTCGAAATTCTTCGGCCGGTAGCCGGAGAAATCGACAGGGCTGTCATCGATCAGCGTCTCCTGCGCCACCAGGCCCTGTTCGAAGGCAAGACCGTAGATGAACGGCTTCAGCGTCGAGCCGGGCGAGCGGACGATCTTTGTCATGTCGATCCAGCCGGAGCGGCTGGCGTCGAAGAAATTGGCCGAGCCGACTTCGCCAAGGATGTCGCCGGTGCGGGAGTCGGCCAGCACCATGGCGACCGACAGGCGAGGGCCGAGCTTGGTGGCGGCGTCCCTCGCCACCTGTTCCAGCCCCTCCTGGACGCTCTTGCGGATCGTCAGTTGCAAGGGCTGGCCGGGGACGGCCTTGGGCAACATCGCATAGGCGGCGTGCGCGGCGAGCGCCGGCAGCGTGCGGCGCAGGTCCGAGACATCGTCGAGGGCGGCCCGTGCGGCCTCGCGCTG
>NZ_RZQE01000338.1:0-6467 GCF_004022955.1 Mesorhizobium sp. M7A.F.Ca.US.002.01.1.1
GCGATAGGCCCGCAATCCGTCCGCAGCTATCGCCGTCCGAAAAGCCGTTCGATATCCGCCAGCTTGAGTTCGATATAAGTGGGGCGGCCGTGGTTGCAGGTGCCGGAGCCGGGCGTCGCCTCCATCTGCCGCAGCAGCGCGTTCATCTCCTCGGCCTTGAGCAGGCGGCCGGAGCGCACAGAGCCGTGGCACGCCATGGTCGCGGCTATCTTGTCCAGCCGCTCCTTCAGCGTGTCGACCGTGTCGTTGTCGGCGATCTCGTCGGCGAGGTCGCGCACCAATTGCTGGACATTGGCCTCGCCCAGCATCGACGGCGTCTCGCGCACCGCGACAGCGCCGGGGCCAAAGCGCTCGATGCCGAGACCGAAGCGGGCCAGCGTTTCCGAATGCAGCGCAAGCCGCTCGGCATCCTCTTCCGGCAGGTCGATGATTTCGGGCAGAAGTAGCATCTGCGAGGGCACCGGGCGCGAATGCAGCGCATTCTTCAGCGCCTCGTAGACCAGCCGTTCATGCGCCGCATGCTGGTCGACGATGATGAGCGAATCCCTGGTCTGGGCGACGATGTAATTCTCATGCACCTGGGCGCGCGCCGCGCCCAGCACCGCGCCGAGCAACGTCTCGGCCGCTTCATCCTGCCCTGCGCGTGCATCGGCGCTGGCAAGCGGACCGGCATCGAAAGCCGCTTGCTCGCTTTCTCGCAAGCCGCGCTGCTCGAAGCCCGCACCATCGAAACCCATATCGAGCGGCCGCTGCGGCGATCGGGCAGGATCGAAGCCGGACGGACCCGACGCGCGGTAGGCCGCGTCGTAGCTGCGGTGGCCGTTTGCCGGTCCGCCGTGGCCGTAGGATGCGGCCCCTGGCCGGAACGCCGCCATCATGCCGGCGGCACCCGTGGTGGCGGCGCGGACGCCGGCATCGGCCAGTGCCTGTCGGATGGCCCCGACGATCAATCCGCGCACAAGGCCGGGATCGCGGAAGCGCACATCGGCCTTGGCTGGATGGACGTTGACGTCGACGATGGCCGGATCGAGCGTCAGGAACAGCACCGTCACCGCATGGCGGTCGCGCGGCAGGACGTCGGCATAGGCGCCGCGTATGGCGCCGGCGATCAGCTTGTCGCGCACCGGGCGGCCGTTGACGTAGGCATATTGCTGCAGCGCGTTGGCGCGGGTGAAGGACGGGATCGACACGTGGCCGGTCAGATGCACGCCATCGCGCATCGCGTCGAGGGCAATCGAATTGTCGGGAAAGTCGGCGCCCATCACCTGGGCGACACGACGCAGGCTGCCTTCCGCGCTGTCATCCGCCGCCGGCAATTCCAGTGTCGAGCGGTCCGAGCCGGCCAGCGTGAAGCGCACGGCGGGGAAGGCGATGGCGATGCGCTTGACCACATCGCTGGTGGCCGAGCTTTCGGCGCGCTCGCCCTTCATGAACTTCAATCGGGCCGGCGTTGCGAAGAACAGGTCGCGCACCTCGACCGTGGTGCCGCGATTGGCCGCCGCCGGCCTGACAGGCAGGACGCGGCCACCCTCGATGCCGATCTCGGCGGCGCTGTCACTCGCTGCCGTGCGCGAGCGGATCGAAAGTCGCGACACCGAGCCGATCGACGGCAGCGCTTCGCCGCGGAAGCCCAGCGAGCGGATGTCGTTGATATCCTCGGTGAGCTTGGAGGTGCAGTGACGTGCGATCGCCAGCGCCAGCTCCCGTTCGGCAATGCCGGAGCCGTCATCGGTGACGCGGATCAGGTTCAGCCCGCCGCCCGATGTGACGATCTCGACGCGCGAAGCACCGGCATCGAGCGCATTCTCGACCAGTTCCTTGACCACGCTCGCCGGACGCTCGATGACTTCGCCGGCGGCGATCTGGTTGATCATCGTTTCGGAAAGCTGGCGGATGGGCATGGCGGCACTATAGGCGGATTCGCGTCGCGCGGGAGGGGCAGAATTGCGCCAGCGGTGGATCAGTGGAAAACGACTTATGCCTGCGCCGCCAGCCAGTCGCGCACCTTGCGGGCGTTGTCGCTGAGCTCCCGGTTCTTCGGCCAGACGACATAGAAGGCCTTGCCGGTCTTCAGCACATGATCCGTCACCGGCACCAGCAGGCCCGACGCCAGCAGCCGCTCGGCGAGGTGCCGCCAGCCGAGCGCGATGCCTTGGCCTTCCATGACACCCTGAATCACCAGGCCGTAGTCGTTGATGCGCAGGCCGCGCGCGGTATCGCTGAGATTGGCGCCCGCAGACTGGAACCATTCGTCCCAACTGGCCGCCTCGCGATACGGCTCCTCCAGATGGATGAGGCGGTGCGTGGCCAGTTCGGCAGCGGATCTGGGCAGGCCGAACTTTGCCGCATAGCTGGTGCCGGCGACGGGAAATATCTCCTCGTCAGCCAGCGGCAACGAATGATAGTCCGGCCAGTCCCGCGGCGCGCCGCCGCGCACGCCGAGCGGGATGCCTTCCGCGATGATGTCGAGGTCGCGGTCGGCGGTCTGGATACGCAGGTCGATGCCCGGCAGCTCGTCACGGAACTGCTGCAGGCGCGGCATCATCCAGAACGAACCGAACGCGGTCGAGGCGGCCAGCGTGACATGACCGCCGGTCGCCTGCAGGCGCAGATCCTCCGCCGATTTGCGGATGTGCGAAAGGCCGAGCGAGACGTCGGCATGGAAGCGCTCGCCGGCCTCGGTCAGGAGCACCTGGCGGTGGCGGCGCTGGAACAGCTTGGCGCCGAGCTGTTCTTCCAGTCCGCGCACGGCATAGGAGACGGCGGCCTGCGTCATGCCCAGCTCGCGCCCGGCGGCGGTGAAGCTCGACAGCCGCCCGGCCGCCTCGAAGACGATCAGGCTGCCGGCCGAAGGCAGAAGGTGGCGCAAGCTTCGCATAAGCTGAGCTTATACAAGAGATCAGGATTTTCCAGCGTCACATCACCATTTTGTCGCGCTAGGCTCCTTCATGAGTGGAATGGAGTTGCCATGAACGCACCGGCCCCCGAAGTGACCGAACATGCCAACCGCCGCAGTGGCGGCCGCCTGGGGCGCAAGGCCCTGCGCGGAGCTCCCGTAACGTCGTTCCCGACGCTGGTCCGCCAGATCCCCGTCTACCAGATGGTCCCGGATGAGGCGGTCGAGCTGATCCACGAGGAGTCGCTCTTGATCCTCGAAGAGGTGGGATGCGAGTTCCGCGACGACGAGGCTATCGCACTGTGGAAGGCGGCGGGCGCGGATGTCTCGGAAACCCGTGTGCGGATCGACCGGGCCCTGCTGATGGAACTGGTGTCGAAGGTCCCGTCGGAGTTCACGCTCAATGCGAGGAATCCGCAGCGCACGGTGCGGGTGGGCGGCAACAATACCATCTTCGTGCCGATGTATGGCGCGCCCTATGTTCGCGATCTCGATAACAACAGGCGTTACGGCACGCTCGCCGACCTCAACAATTTCCACAAACTCGCCTACATGGCGCCGGCGCTGCATTCATCGAGTTCGGTCATTTGCGAGCCGATGGAAATCGCGGTACCGAAGCGTCACCTCCACATCATCCATTCCGCGCTTAAGCATTCCGACAAGCCGTTCATGGGCATCGTCACGTCCAAGGAGCGGGCGGAAGACACGATGGCGATGGCAGGCATCGTGTTCGGAGAGGATTACGTCCGCGACAATCCGGTCCTGGTGTCGATCACCAACTGCAATTCGCCGCTGGTGTGGGACGCCACCATGCTGGACGCGATGAAGGTCTATGCGCGAAGCAACCAGCCGCTGATCCTCGCACCCTTTGCACTGTGCGGCGCCTCGACTTCGGCGTCCGCCGTGGGCGCTGTGGCACAGGTCAATGCGGAAGCGCTGGCGGGCGTCGCCTTCACGCAACTGCTGCGCCCAGGCTCGCCGCAGATCTACGGACAGTTCATGGTCACGGTGGACATGAAGACCGGTGCTCCGATGGGCGGCACGCCCGAGGCGGCGCAGATGATGTATCTGATGGGAGCGCTGGCGCGGAAATACCGGCTGCCGTGGCGCACCTCCGGCTTCCATGTCGGGTCGAAGCTCAACGACGCCCAGGCTGGTTACGAGGCGAACATGCTGATGCATGCCGCCATCCTCGCCGGCGCCAACTACATCTGGCACTCCGCCGGATGGCTCGAGGCCGGCCTGACCTGCGGCTATTCGAAATTCGCCACCGACTGCGAACAGCTCGTCGGCTGGTACAAATATGCCGGCGGCCTGCCGTTCGACGATTTCAAGGAAGCCATGGCGGCAATCCGCGAGGTGGGACCGCAGGGCCATTTCCTCGGTACCCAGCACACGCTGGAACATTTCGAATCCGCCTTCTTCATGCCCTCGATCATGGACTTCAATTCGTTCGAACAGTGGAAGGCAGAAGGGGCGAAGGACCACGACACGCGCGGCCGCGAGAAGGCGCGCAACATGCTGGCGGATTACGAGGAGCCGAAGCTCGACGAAGGCATCGCCGATGGCCTGATGGATTTCATCGCGCGGCGCGAGGAGAGGCTGCCGGACAGCGTCAGTTGAGGCGAAGAACCAAGATCAAAGGGAACCAGACGGGAGGAAAAAATGGCATTCTTCAGAAGCAGTGGCGATCGCGTGCCGAGCGCTATCGAGGCAATGGCGGTCGAAGCACGCGCGGGTCGTGTCGACCGGCGCGAGTTCCTGGCGCTGGCAAGCGCCTTCGGCGCATCGACGGCTCTTGCCTATGGCATGATCGGCCTTGCCGTGCCGGATCGGGCCTTGGCCGAAGAGCCGAAGAAAGGCGGAACGCTGCGCGTCTCGATGTCGGTGAAGGGACAGAAGGATCCGCGCACTTACGACTGGGTGGAACTGGCGAACATTTCGCGCTGCTGGCTGGAGCCGCTTGTCCGCTATACCAGGCAATTCACCTTCGAGCCGGTCCTGCTCGAAAGCTGGGATATCAACGACGACGCCACCGAATACGTGCTGCATGTGCGCAAGGGCATCACGTGGAATAATGGCGATGCCTTCAACGCCGATGACGTCGCTCACAATCTGACCCGCTGGTGCGAGAAGAATGTCGCCGGCAATTCCATGGCCGCCCGGGTCGGCGCGCTGATCGACGCAAAGACCGGCAAGGCCAGGGATGGCGCGATCACCAAGGTCGACGACAATACGGTCAAGCTGAAGTTAAGCGAACCAGACATTTCGCTGATCCCGAATTTCACCGACTATCCGGCGCTCGTCGTCCATCGCAGCTTCGATGCCGACGGTGCCGATCCGATCAAGAAGCCGATCGGCACGGGACCGTTCGAACTGGTCTCCTACGATGTCGGCCAGAAGGCGGTCGTCAAGCGTCGTGAGAATGGCAAATGGTGGGGTGGTGAGGCGCCGCTCGACAGCGTCGAGTTCGTCGACTACGGCACCGATTTCAACGCCACCGTGAACGCGTTCGAATCCGGTGAGATCGACCTCAATTTCGAGTCGCCCGCCGACTTCATCGACATTCTCGACAAGATGGATCTGGTGAAATCGGAGGTGGCGACGGCGACGACGCTGGTTGCCCGCACCAACATCACCCACAAGCCCTATGACGACAAGCGGGTGCGCAACGCCCTGCAAATGGCCGTCGACAACAATGCGGTCCTCGAACTCGGTTATGCCGGGCGAGGCACCCCTGGTGAAAACCACCACGTCGCCCCGATCCATCCGGAATACTATGCGCTGCCCAAGAAGACACGCGACGCCGCCGGCGCCAAGAAGCTGATGGCGGAAGCCGGACAGGCCGACTTCGAGCATGAGCTGATCACCATCGAGGACGATTGGCAGAAGAATACCGGCGACGCCATTGCCGGCCAGTTGCGCGATGCCGGGATCAAGGTGAAGCGCACGGTGCTGCCGGGTTCGACCTTCTGGAACGACTGGACGAAATATCCCTATTCGATGACGATCTGGTACATGCGCCCGCTTGGCGTGCAGGTGCTGGCGCTCGGCTATCGCACCGGCGAGGCCTGGAATGAATCGGCATATTCCAACCCCGATTTCGATGCCAAGCTCAAGCAGGCGCTTTCGCTCATCGACGTGGAGAAACGACGCGAGGTCATGAAGGATGTCGAGCAGATCCTGCAGGATTCGGGCGTCATTATTCAGCCCTTCTGGCAGAAGCTCTACAGCCACATGAGCAAGAAGGTGAAGAACTATGGTGTCCACCAGACATTCGAGATGGACCTTCAGAACGTCTGGCTGGACGGCTGAAACAAGGTGCTGCAGGACTTCATGAGCCGCAAAAAAGCCGATATGCAGGATACGTGGTGTTGATAGGCTCAAGCCGTCAAAAGCCGGAGATTCTGCATGCGACTGACAGTGATCGTTGCCGCCCTTTCGATAGCCCTGCCGGCCGGAGCCGTCGCCGGACCGGCGTCCGACGCGGTGAAGTTCTTCTATGCCCCGGCGGTCAAGTTCGAGGCCGACGAACAATATCGGGACCGGTTCACCGAACCGGTGACGAAAC
>NZ_RZQE01000339.1:0-6455 GCF_004022955.1 Mesorhizobium sp. M7A.F.Ca.US.002.01.1.1
TCGGCGGCTGCTGGCAATCACGCCCCGCGGCCGCGGCTGCGGCAGAAATTACCCAAGCAGCCCCGCCTGATCGTTGCGCGGCATTTATTCCGCGATACGCACGATCAGCTTGCCGAAATTCTTGCCATCGAGAAGGCCGAGAAAGGCCTGTGGTGCATTTTCGATGCCATCGACGATATCTTCCCTGTAGCGGACGCGGCCGGACGATATCCATTCGGCCATCTCACGATAGAAGGCCGGGCGCTGGTCGACAAATTCACGCTGGATAAACCCCCTGATCGTCAGGCTGCGGTACAGCACTTGCTGCATCAATACCGGCAACCGGTCGACGCCGGCATCCGCGATGACGTTGTACTGCGCGATCAGCCCGCAGACCGGCACACGCGCAAATTCGTTCAGCAGCGGAAACACCGCGTCCCAGACAGGACCACCGACATTCTCGAAATAGATGTCGATGCCACCGGGGCAGGCTGCCTTCAATTGCTCGGCAAAATCATCGGCACGGTGATCGACGACCGCATCGAAGCCGAGTTCGTCTCGCACGAAGGCGCACTTGTCGGCACCGCCGGCAATGCCGACGGCACGCGCGCCCTTGATGCGCGCGATCTGGCCAACGGCCGACCCGACCGCGCCGCTGGCGGCCGCCACGACGACCGTCTCGCCAGGCTTCGGCTGCCCGATGGTGAGCAGACCGGCATAGGCCGTGAAGCCCGGCATGCCGAGCACGCCAAGCGCCGTAGTGATGGGTGCCGCAGCGGGATCCAGCTTGCGCAGCCCCACACCGTCGGACAAGGCAAAACTCTGCCAGCCGGAATGGGACAACACGATATCCCCTTCGGTAAATTCCGGGTGGCGAGAGATCACGACGCGCGCAACGGTACCGCCTTCCATCACGCCGTCGACATCGACGGGCCTGGCATAGGATTTCGTAGCGTTCATGCGCCCGCGCATATAGGGATCGAGCGACAGATAGAGGATCTGCAGCAGCAGTTCGCCCTCTCCCGGCTGGACGACATCAACCGTCTCGATGCGGAAATCATCCGGCTTCGGCCGGCCTTGTGGCCGCGCCGCGAGCACGATGCGGGTGTTGGACTGGATCGACATCGAAAATCTCCCTGCGAAGAAGGCTCTACTCGAAAAACCGGTTGGGCGGACGCTTCAGGCCGAGATTCTCGCGCAGTGTCGACCCTTCATATTGCCGCCTGAAGATCCCTCGCCGTTGCAATTCCGGCACCACCTTCTCGGCAAAATCATCGAGCCCGGCGGGCAGGTATGGAAACATGACGTTGAACCCGTCGGAACCCTCGCCGATCAGCCATTCCTCCATCTCGTCGGCGATTGTTTCAGGCGTGCCGACAAAAGCAAGGCCGGAATAGCCGCCCAGCCTTTGCGCAAGCTGCCTGACGGTCAGGTTCTCCTCGCGTGCCAGTTCGATGACGCGCTCGCGGCCACTCTTCGAGGCATTGGTCTCGGGGATTTCGGGCAAGGGCGCGTCAGGATCAAAACCGGACGCGTCATGTCCGATGGCGATCGACAGCGAGGCGATGCCGCTCTCGTAGTGGACGAGACTGTCGAGCTTCGCCCGCCTGGCCTGCGCGTCCTCGACGCTGTCACCGACAACGACAAAGGCGCCGGGCAGGATCTTGATGTCGTCACGCGACCGGCCAAGCCTTTCCGCACGGCCTTTGACGTCGGCGAAGAAGCGCTGCCCCGCCGCGAGATCGGCATGGGCGGCGAAAATGACCTCCGCTGTCTCCGCCGCCAGCTGGCGTCCTGCCTCCGAGGCGCCGGCCTGCACGATGACCGGCCAGCCCTGGATTGGCCGCGCGATGTTGAGTGGGCCGCGCACCGAGAGATGCTCACCCTTGTGGTCGAGCACATGCAGCCTGGCCGGGTCGAAATAGAACCCGCTTTCGGCGTCGCGGATGAAGGCATCGTCGGCAAAGCTGTCCCACAGGCCGGTGACGACATCGTAGAATTCCCGGGCCCGCCGGTAGCGCTCGTCATGCTCGACATGCTCGTCGAGGCCGAAATTGAGCGCCGCATCCGGATTGGACGTGGTGACGATGTTCCAGCCGGCGCGTCCGCCGCTGATATGGTCGAGCGAGGCGAAGCGGCGGGCAACATGATAGGGCGCGTCGAACGTCGTCGATGCGGTGGCGACCAGCCCGATATGGTCGGTGACGGCGGCGAGCGCCGACAAAAGCGTGAACGGCTCGAACGAGGTGACCGTGTGGCTGCGCCGCAGCGCCTCGATCGGCATGTTGAGAACGGCCAGATGGTCGGCCATGAAGAAGGCGTCGAACTTCGCCGCCTCCAAGGTCTGGGCGAAGCGCTTCAGATGCGCGAAATTGAAATTGGCGTCGGCATAGGCGCCCGGATAGCGCCAGGCGCCGGTATGCAGGCTGACGGGGCGCATGAAGGCGCCGAGGTGCAATTGTTTTTGTGTCATGAAAGTCGTTTCGACCGATCGATACAGTCGAGCACTAGCGCTCGAATCCTAAACTCAGGATCGGACGGTCCGCGCAACTCGGGAAGATATCCTGTTCCTCCACACCGGCCTTTTGCAGCATAGGTTTTGCGCTGTCCGGGACCAGGACAAAAAATGGCCGGGCTCGAATGCGGCCCGGCCAAAAGAAGGTTTGAACCTTCAGAGGGGAACACCGTCCAGCGGAATGGGAGGAAACCGCTAAACGATTTTACCTTTTTGCGCCTATCTCGAAGCCTTGGCGACGAATGGCATTCCAAAAAACATATGAAACGGCAAAAATTCGTGCAGAGCTGAGTTCACGAACCCGCCGCTCCGGCCTGGAGAAGATCGGCATAGTGGCGGCGTGCCACGTCGGGATGTGAACGCAGTCGGCTTTTGAGCACATTGGTGCCGACATCGCGAAACAACGGATTGTCCGGATCGCTTGCCGGCCCGCGCGCTTCGGCCGCCAATTCCTCGGGCAGGGTCAGAAGCGGTATGGTCGCGTCCAGCCGCGCACTGAAGAAGAAGGGAACGGAGATCCGCTCGACGCCGGCAGGCGGCGTCACGACGCGGTGAACGGTGGCACGCAAATACCCATTCGATGCCAGTTCGAGCAGTTCGCCAATGTTGACGACCAGCGTTCCAGGGAGCGGATCCACATTCACCCAGCTTCCGTCATATTCGACCTGCAGGCCCTTGTTGTCGTCCTGCAGCAGCAGGGTGAGGAAACCGCCATCCTTGTGCGCGCCGACGCCCTGGTCGCCTTCGGTCGCGTCACGGCCGGGATAACGGACGATCTTCATGCGATGGTTGGGCGAGTCCCGATAGATCGCGTCGAAGGCGTCCTCGGGCTGATCGAGCGATAGTGCGAAGGCTTTCAGCAGCCGAATGGCCACCGCGGTCGCCTTGGCCTGCCATGCAAGCAGTGCCGGCTTGAGCTCCGGCAGTGCAGACGGCCACTGGTTCGGCCCCTGCAGCCGTGTCCACGGTGCAATTCCAGGTCCCTGCGCTATGGGCTGGCGCTCGACGCCGATGTCGAGTTGCTCACGCCAGTCGGCCGCGCCCTTGGTCAGTTCGCCGCCGGCGCGGGTGTAGCCGCGGAACTGCTGGGACTTGACCATTTCGATGGCCAGCTTGTCGGCCTCCGGCAACGCGAAGAACCGTCGCGAGGCATCGAGCACGTCGTCGATCTCCGGGGCGGAAATTCCGTGGCCGCTGAGATAGAAGAAGCCAACGTCCCGGGCTGCCGTACGCAGGTCCAGGAGAAAGGTACGATACTCGGACGCACCTTGTTCGAGGCGGCTCAGGTCAAGCACCGGCACAATTCTGGGCATGGTCAGCTTCCTTCTTTTCTCTGCCCTGGCTTAGGAGAAGTAGAAGCGACCACCGGCAAGAGCTTCGAGCATGAATGCATCTCAAAGTGACACGCAAGGCGTGCCGATCAAAGCAACAGGAAGTCCAATCCGGGCCGGATGGAAGAACGTCAGCGCTGCATATTATGACCTGTCGGCAAATAATTTCCCGACAAGTGCTTTACCCGCCATGCCTCTCGTGGACCGCACTTTCCAGTGCGACAGCGTATAAGTCGCAGCGGAAGCGCAATCGCGCGTGATCGTCTGTAAATCCCGCCAGCCGACCGGCAGGACGGCTTCAAGCCAGCTCGAACCGCTCGATGGCGCGCATGATGCCGCGCAGCTCGGCGAGGCCCTTCAGCCGGCCGATCAGCGAATAGCCGGGGTTGATCCTGGTCTTGCCGATGTCGTCGGCAAGCAGATGGCCATGGTCTGGTCGCATCGGAATGCGCCAGTCGGCACGGCCTTCCCCGCGACGGCGCGCCTCTTCCTGCATCAGAGCGAGGATAACATGCGCCATGTCGGTGCCGCCTTCGAGATGCTCGGCTTCGTAGAACGAGCCGTCATCCTCGATGGTGATGTTGCGGAGGTGGACAAAGTGGATGCGGTCCGCGAATTCCTTGACCATGGCGACGATGTCATTGTCGGCGCGCGTGCCATAAGAGCCGGTGCAGAACGTCAGGCCGTTGGCGGGGCTGTCGACGGCGTTAAGGATGAAACGCGCATCCTCGGCTGTCGAAACGATGCGTGGCAAGCCATAGAGCGAGAAGGGCGGGTCGTCGGGATGGATGCACATGCGCACCCCCTCCTCTTCGGCCACCGGAATGATCTCGCGCAGGAACCAGGCAAGGTTTTGGCGCAGCTCCTTTGGTCCGATCGCATCGTAGTCCGCCAGGGCCTCGCGAAAACTGTCCCTGTCATAGCTGCGCTCGGTCGCCGGCAGGCCGGCGATCAGGTTGCGTTCGATCCTGTCGATCGCTTCGCTGCTCAATTCCTTCAGCCGCGCTTCCGCTTCGGCGATACGGGCAGCGGTATAGCCGGCTTCGGCATTGACGCGCTTCAGCACGAACAGGTCGTAGGCTGCGAAATCGATGGCGTCGAAACGCAGCGCATAGCCCGTCGTCGGCAGCCGATAGGTGAGATCCGTGCGGGTCCAGTCGACCACCGGCATGAAATTGTAGCAGACCGTCGCAATGCCGGCCTTGGCGAGCGCGCGGATTGAGTCGCGATAGTAGCCGGCGTAGCGCTCGCGTTCCGGCGCGCCGATCTTGAAGGAGTTGTGGACCGGAATGCTCTCGACCACCGACCATGTCAGGCCGGCGGCCTCGATGACACGCTTGCGCTCCAGAATGCTCTCGAGCGGCCAGGCGCGCCCGTCATAGATATCGTGCAAGGCGCTCACCACGCCGGTCGCACCGGCCTGCCTGACATGATCGAGCGTTACCGGGTCGTTTGGTCCATACCAGCGCCAGCACTGTTCCATTGCCGCTTCCTTCTGCGAGAGGATGGCAACCTATTGTTGGACCACAATGGGTGTCAAACTAGGAACCGGTTTCGGACAGCGAATGAAGGAGTTTTCCCAATGAAGGATTTCGACGGCAAGGTTGCCTTGGTGACGGGGACGACCGGGATTGGCCTCGCAACCGCCAGACGCCTCGCTGCAGGGGGCGCTGCGATCGTCGCCTGCGGCATCGACCGCGCGGCCAACGCGGCGTTGAAAGCGGAACTGGAAAGCTCCGCAGCCGGGGCGCTGGTGATAGGCGCCGACGTCTCCGTGCCCGATCAGGTTCGCGACGCGGTCGCGGCCGGCGTGGAGCGGTTCGGCGGCCTCGATATCGTCGTCAATTCGGCGGCGGTGCATCCGTACGGAACCGCCGTCAGCACCGATTTCGAGACCTGGAACAAGGCGATGTCGGTCAATGTCGGGTCGATCTATCTGACCGCGCATTTCGGCATCCCGGAAATGGTCCGCAGGGGCGGCGGCGCCATCGTCAACGTCGCTTCGGTGCAGGGCTTTGCCTGCCAGCAAAACGTCGCCGCCTATGCCACCACCAAGGGCGCCATCCACACGCTGACGCGTGCCCTGGCCCTCGACCATGCGCGCTCCGGCATCCGCGTCAATTCCGTCAGCCCCGGCTCGATCCGCACCCCGATCCTGGAGCAGGCCGCCCGCGGCGAGAACGGCACGGACGCCGATGTCGAGGCCGCCTACAAGCGCTTCGGCGAAGCGCACCCCATCGGGCGCATCGGCGAGCCGGAGGAGGTGGCCGAACTTATCGCTTTCCTGTGTTCGTCGAAGGCCGGATTCTGCACTGGCGCGGACTACAAGATCGATGGCGGCCTGACCGCCGGCATCGGCGTGAAGTAGATCGCGAATGGGGCCTGGCCTTTAGCGGGAGCGGCCGGCATCCGACAATTGGTTTGCCGAATTCTTGCAGATCAATGCTCAAGCAAATCGAGCAGCGAAATTGAGCTTTAGCGAAATTTCGGAAACGCACCGCCATCAGGGGCGTTGGCCCAGCTCTGCAAGGTCTGGCCGCCGTCGATCAGCCAATCCACGCCTGTGACGTGCCTCGCCTCGTCCGAGGCCAGGAAAGCCACGGCGGCCGCGACATCGTCCGGCTGGCCGA
>NZ_RZQE01000033.1:0-25822 GCF_004022955.1 Mesorhizobium sp. M7A.F.Ca.US.002.01.1.1
CCGCAAATGAAACAATCCCGCCATGCGTGCGGCATCGTGCCGACACAATCGCCGCCGATAAAGCGCGGGAAATGAGGGTTCGCGGCCATGACCAGCACAGCAAGATTCCATGCCATCGACAGCGACGCCGGATTGTCCGCACGCCTGCGCCCGGCCGACATCAACGTCCCGAAAATGGTCAGCCAGGCTGCCGGACCGTTCGAAGTACCCGCCGACACCGGCAAGGGACCATCCATGCGCGACGCGTTGATGACCGGCCTGCTGGTGATCTATCCGACCCTGGCCACGGTGGTGGCGATCGTCGCCGGCCTGGTGCTGGCCAGCGCCAACGGCACCTGAGCCTATTTCGGCCGCCTGAAAGCCTTCCGCTGCTTCTCGACCTCTTGGCGGCAGGCGCAGCCCTCGAGGTGGTCGTTGACCAGGCCCATGGCCTGCATGAAAGCGTAGACCGTGGTCGGGCCGACAAAGCTCCAGCCGCGCTTCTTCAGCTCCTTCGAGATCCGCACCGAGACGGCCGTTGTCGGGTTCGCGCGCAGATGGGCGAGGTCGACGATTTGCGGCCGCTCGTCCTTGCCGGGTTCGAACTTCCAGAACCAGGCGGCCAGTGAGCCGAATTCGTCCACCATTTCGCGGGCGCGCCTGGCGTTGTTGATGGTCGAGACGATCTTGCCGCGATGGCGGATGATGCCGGCATTGCCGAGCAGGCGCTCGACATCCTTGTCGGTGAAGCTTGCTACCTTGTCGAATTCGAAATTGGCGAAGGCTTCGCGAAAATTCTCCCGCTTGCGCAGTATGGTCAGCCACGACAGGCCCGACTGAAAGCCTTCCAGGCAGATCTTTTCGAACAGCCTGCGGTCGTCGGCCACAGGCCGGCCCCATTCATGATCGTGGTAGTGCAGATAGTCGGGCAGATTGCCGTGCCAGAAGCAGCGCGCGACACCGTCGGGGCCAGCGAGCAGGCCGGTGTTTTCCTTGTCCATAGGCCAAAATCCGTTCGTTAACGCGCTTTTGCGCGGCATTTACTGCGGCTTTACCAGATTCCTGAACCCGGCGGTAACCACACCAAAAGGTTTACTGACAAAGCCGCATTTTACGCATTCCGATTCATGTTTCGGTTGCTGCTTGCGCGCCAATGATCGCCGAACCGGGAGGACGTTTCCACCCGTTTGTATCAGACGATCAAGGTGCGTTACGATGAAGACAGTGTTGTTTCCCGTGCTCGGCGCCGTGGCTGTGTTTGCCGCCGGCGTCACACCCTCAATCGCCGGCGACCGCTATGCCGACAGGCCGCCGGTGATGGTGAGCCCCGACCTTTCCGCACCCTGGGTGCTGCAGCTTGGCCATGCGCCCGGCATCGTGCGCCAGAACCGGCAGGTGGTGCAGCAGCAGCGACGCCTGCGCCCGGCGCAGCCCGACCGGGTGCAGACGGCGGCGGTGCAGCCGCCGGCCAAGCGCATGGTCGCGCGTCCTCAGATCAACCCGATCTACCTGCCGCAGGAAGTCGACTATGACGGAGGCCAGAAGCCGGGCACGATCGTCATCGACACCACGCAGAATTTCCTCTTCCTGGTCGAGAAGAACGGCAAGGCAAGGCGCTATGGCGTCGGCACCGGCAAGCCGGGCTTCGAATGGTCGGGTACGCACAAGATCACCAACAAGCGCGAGTGGCCGGACTGGCGCCCGCCGGCGCAGATGATCAAGCGCGAAGCCGCCAAGGGCCGCTATTTGCCGACCTATCTTGCCGGCGGCATGGAGAACCCGCTTGGTGCCCGTGCGCTCTACCTCGGCACCACCGAATACCGCATCCATGGCACCAACCAGCCGTGGACGATCGGCGGCGCGGTGTCATCGGGCTGCATCCGCATGCGCAACGAGGACGTCGTCGATCTCTATGAGCGGGTCAATGTCGGAACCACGGTCGAGGTGATATAATAGTCCTTGCGAATCACCTGGCCGGCAAAGCAGTCCGCTTTTCGAGGCCAGTTTAGGGATACGGGGGACGGGCCGTATGGGGATGCGGCCGGTCAGGAAGGGCAGCACGGGAAACCGCGCTGCCCTTTCCGTTTTGAGCAGAAATCGAGGGCAAAAGGTCACCCACGCGTCGCGCAACGGGCATAGCGGTTCGCTTTCATGCTGCCCTTTGCCGCATTCTTTTGCTATCTGGGTGGCAAGTTCCACAAAAGAGTTCACCCATGCCTCTGTCCGAAGACAGCCGTTATCTCAAGGGCGGCCCGGTCGCCCAGCGCATCATCGCCGCCGTTGCCGAGGACGCAGCGATCGCCAAAGCCGAGGGTTTTCCGCCCAAGCTGATCTCGATCACCGTCGGCGACACCGATGCGGTGGACGTCTATGTGCGCAACCAGCGCGCCAAGGCTGAGCTCGCCGGCATCGATTTCGAGGAACGGCGCTTTCCCGCCACCATCACAGCAGGCGAGTTGGAAGCTGCGATCCACGGCCTGAATGCCGATCCGCGCGTTACCGGCATCATCATCCAGCGGCCCGTGCCAGCGCATATCCCCATCAAGACGCTGCAAGCGGCGGTGCATCCGCTGAAGGATGTCGAAGGCATGCATCCGGCCTCAATCGGCAACATCGTCTACAACCAGCTCGATCTCGCGCCTTGCACGGCGGCCGCCTCGGTCGAGCTGCTGAAGGAAACCGGCCTCGACCTCAAGGGACTGGAAGTCGTCATCGTCGGCCATTCGGAAATCGTCGGCAAGCCGATCGCCTTCCTGTTGATGAGCGAGGGCGCGACGGTGACGGTCTGCCATCACATGACGCGATCGGTCGCCGCCCATGCGCGGCGTGCCGATGCGCTGTTCGTCGCCGTCGGCAAGCCGCGGCTGATCAAGGCCGACATGGTCAAGCCGGGCGCTGCCGTCATCGACATCGGCATCAATTCCGAAATCGCCCCCGACGGCTCCAGCCGCATCGTCGGCGACGTCGACACTGAAAGCGTGCGCGAGGTCGCCTCCTGGATCACCCCGGTGCCGGGCGGCGTCGGTCCGATCACGGTCGCCATCCTGCTGCGCAACACCATGGTCGCGCTCAGCCGCCAGCGCGCGCTCTACGAGGCGACTTACGGCACGGCGGACAGGCTCGCGGCGGAGTAAGCGCCCGCCAAGGTCGTCCTATTCCGCCGCGATCAGGGTCTCTTCCAGAACACCTTCCGGCCTCGGCCCGCCATAAGCCCAGTCGAGCAGCTTGATCGTGTGCACCACCGGCATCTTCGCGGCGGAAGCAATTTGCGTGATGCAGCCGATGTTGCCGGTGGCGACGATCGAGGCCCCCGTCGCCTCGATGTTTTTCACCTTGCGGTCGCGCAGTTTGGCCGAGATCTCGGGCTGCAGGATGTTGTAGGTGCCGGCAGAGCCGCAGCAGAGATGCCCTTCGCGCGGCTCGCGCACGATGAAGCCGGCCTTGGCCAGCAGTTCTTTCGGCTGGCGGGTGATCTTCTGGCCGTGCTGCATCGAGCAGGCCGAGTGATAGGCAACGACAGTGCCCGACTTGCGAACCGGTTCGGGCAGGTGGAGGGTCGAGAGATATTCGGTAACGTCCTTGGCCAGTGCCGAGACGCGCGCGGCCTTGTCGGCATAGGCCGGGTCGAGCCGCAGCATGAAACCGTAGTCCTTGATCGTCGTGCCGCAGCCCGAGGCGGTGATGACGATGGCATCGAGCCCGCCCTGGTCGAGGGCGCGTGTCCAGGCGTCGACATTTTGCCTCGCCGAGGCAAGCGCGGCCTGTTCGCGCCCCATATGATGGACCAGCGCACCGCAACAGCCTTCGCCCGGCGGCACCAAGACCTCGACGCCGAGCCGTGTCAGCAGCGAAATCGTCGCCTCGTTGATGGCGGGATCGAGCACCGATTGCGCGCAGCCGGTGAGGATGGTGACGCGGCCCCTTTTGGTCCCCTGCCCGGCATGGATGCCCGGCGAGCCCATCGGCGACGCTGCCGGGATCGACGCCGGCGCGAGCTTGAGCATCGCACTGAGCGGCTTCAGCGCCGGAACCTTGTCGAACAGGCCGATGAACGGTTTGCCCAGCTTCGCTAGCTTGAGCGCGGCGCGAAAGCGCTGGGGATAGGGCAGCACGAAGGCCAGCATGGCGCGGGTCAGGCGGTCGAGCAGTGGCCGCTTGTAGGTCTCCTGGATATGGGCGCGGGCATGGTCGACCAGATGCATGTAGTTGACGCCCGACGGGCAGGTGGTCATGCAGGCAAGGCACGACAGGCAGCGATCGATATGGGTGACGATCTGCTTGTCGGCCGGACGGCCGTTTTCCAGCATGTCCTTGATCAGATAGATGCGCCCGCGCGGTGAATCGAGCTCGTTGCCGAGTGTCACATAGGTCGGGCACGTCGCGGTGCAGAAGCCGCAATGCACGCATTTGCGCAGGATCTTTTCCGATTCCGCGACATGCGGATCGGCAAGCTGGGCAAGCGAAAAATTGGTCTGCATCGCTGATGTCCTAGGCCATGCGGCCGGGATTGAAGATATTCTTGGGGTCAAATTCCTGTTTCAGGCGGACCGATAGTGCAGCAAGAGCGGGCGGCTGCGGCTCGAACACCGGTAGAGCGGCGCGATGCGAGGGTGCGGCGCGCACCAGCGTCGCATGGCCGCCGCCATGTTTCCTCAACAGCCCGCGCAGCAGAGCGGCTTCCGGATCGCCCTGTTCCATGCGCAGCCAAACCAGTCCGCCCTGCCAGTCATAAAAGGCGCTGACGGCGGCCTGCATGCGCAGCGTCAGGACCATCTGGTGGCTTTGAGAAGGCGTCATCGAGATGCGCCAGACCGGCTTCTCGCTGCCGTCGGCGAAAGGCCTGCAATCGCGAACGTCGCGCCAGATCAGCCGTGAAACCTCGCCGCCAATCTCCTCCAGCGGGCCGGCATTGCCGAGCAGCGTTTTCAGCGCGGCGATGCGGTAGGCGACCGACGGGCCGAAACCCTCGACGCGCAGCAGCGTGGCGGCCTCGCTGCCGAGACTGCCGCTGGCGACGCGCGCGGCGATCCGCTCCGGCAGGTGGGCGGCACTCGACACTTCAGCACTCGAGCCAAGCGCCAGGGCCATGGCGGCGGCCGCGGCATCGTCGAGCAGGCTACGGATGGCGAGCGTGACTTCGGTCTCGGCTGCCGGCAGCACCTTGAAGGTGACGTCGGTGAAGACGGCCAGCGTGCCCCAGCTGTTGGCCATCAGCTTCGACATGTCATAGCCGGTGACGTTCTTGACCACGCGACCGCCCGACTTGAAGGCCTCGCCACGACCGGACACCACATTGATGCCCAGGACATGGTCGCGCGCGGCCCCCGCCTTGAGCCGGCGCGGACCGGAGAGGTTAGCGCCGAGCACACCGCCGATCGTGCCTTTGCCCGGTTCGCCACCAAGCAGCGGGCCGTAATCCATCGGCTCGAAAGCGAGCTGCTGGCCGTTTTCCGCCAGCAGTTTCTCGATCCCGGCCAACGGTGTGCCTGCCTTGGCCGACAGCACCAGTTCAGCCGGTTCATAGAGCGTGACGTCAGATAATTTCGACAGGTCGAGCGTGTGTTCGGTTTGCAGCGGCCGGCCGATGCCACGCTTGGAGCCATGGCCAAGGATTTCCAGCGGCGAGCCTTCCGCTACAGCCCAGGCGACGGTGGACAGGACTTCGGATGGGGTGGTCGGGGTGAAGGTGGTCATGAAGAGACCGCGCCAGATGCGAGTTCGGATATGCCGAGTTCCCTGGCGCCCCCCTCTGTCCTGCCGGACATCTCCCCCTCAAGGGGGGAGATCAGATGTCGCATATGGCTTCGCCAATCTTCAATGATGACGGAAGGGCAAGGCGTCGAAACTGCCAATCTTCCCCCTTGAGGGGGAGATGTCCGGCAGGACAGAGGGGGGTGTTCACGCGCCGTCATCACCCTCAAAACCTCGGAATGTCCGGAAACGCCACCTGCCCGCGGTGCACATGCATCCGCCCAAGCTCGGCGCATCGCCGCAGCTGCGGAAATACTTTTCCCGGGTTGAGCAGATGGTTGGGATCGAAGGCGCATTTGACGCGCATCTGCTGGTCGAGATCGATCTGGGTGAACATCTCCGGCATTAGATCGCGTTTTTCCACGCCCACACCGTGTTCGCCGGTCAAGACGCCGCCGACCTTGACGCAGAGCCGCAATATATCGGCGCCGAAGCTTTCGGCCTTGTCGAGTTCGCCCGGTACGTTGGCATCGTAGAGGATCAGCGGATGCAGATTGCCGTCACCGGCATGAAAGACATTGGCGACGCCGAGACCGTATTTTTCCGACAGCTCGCGCATGCCGGCGAGCACGCGCGGCAGCTCCTTGCGCGGGATGGTGCCGTCCATGCAGTAGTAGTCGGGCGAGATGCGGCCGACGGCCGGAAACGCCGCCTTGCGGCCGGCCCAGAAGCTCAGCCGTTCCTGTTCGGACTGCGAAATGCGGCAGGTGGTCGAGCCGTTCTTGTAGGCGATCGCCTCGACAAGGCCGATCAGATGATCGACCTCGACGCCCGGCCCGTCGAGCTCGACGATCAGCAGCGCCTCGACATCAAGGGGATAGCCGGCATGAACGAAATCTTCCGCCGCATGGATCGCCGGCCGGTCCATCATCTCCATGCCGCCCGGGATGATGCCGGCGCCGATGATGTCGGCAACGCACTGGCCGCCCTGCTCGCTGGTCGGGAAGCCGATCAGCAGTGCACGTGCCGTCTCCGGCTTCTTCAGGATGCGCACGGTGACCTCGGTGACGACGCCGAGCAGCCCTTCGGACCCGGTCATGACGCCGAGCAGGTCGTAGCCTTCCGCATCGAGGTGACTGCCGCCCAGCCGCACCACCTCGCCATTCATCAGCACCATCTCGATGCCGAGCACATTGTTGGCTGTGAGGCCGTATTTCAGGCAGTGCACGCCGCCGGAATTCTCCGCGACATTGCCGCCGATCGAGCAGGCGATCTGGGAGGATGGATCGGGGGCGTAGTAAAAGCCCTCCTGCTCGACGGCGGTGGTGATGCCGAGATTGGTGACGCCCGGCTGGGCAACGACGACGCGATTGGGAAAATCGATCCCGAGGATACGGTTGAAACGGCTCATGACCAGCAGCACCGCGTCCTCGAGCGGCAGCGCCCCGCCCGACAGCGAGGTGCCGGAGCCGCGCGGCACGACGCGGATGTTGCGGTCGTTGCAGTATCTCAGCACGCGCGAAACCTGCGCCACCGTTTGCGGCAGCACGACAACCAGCGGCAGCTGCCGATAGGCGGTCAGGCCGTCGCTCTCGAAAGCGCGCATGGAATTGGCGGCGTCGACAACGCCCTCACCCGGCACGATGATGCGCATGTCGGCGACGATCTCGTCGCGCCGGCGCATCGTGGCATCGTCTGGTTTCGGCATGGCCAGGCCGGACATCAGCAGCCTCATTTCGCTTGACTGGTCAAAATCTTTTACCAGTGAAGCGCGTTGGGTGCAAATCCTGTAATGGCGGCGAATCCAACTTCAAGGCGGAGACAGGCTTACGCAGCGGCAATCTGCCGCTGCTATTCGCCGGGCGGCTTGCCGGGTTCGGAGTGCATCCGGCGCACGCGGCGCACGCCCCACCAGACCAGCAGGATGGCGACAGGCACCGAAGCAGCGGTAATGATCTCCGGCGCGAAGGCATGGCCGAAGATCGAGGCGCCCTTGGCGACATAGCCGACAAGGCCGACCACATAATAGGAGACGGCGGCGACCGAGAGCCCCTCGACGGTCTGCTGCAGGCGCAATTGCAGGCGGGCCCGGTTGTTCATCGAGGCAAGCAGGTCGCGGTTCTGCTTCTCGACCTCGACATCGACCCAGGTGCGCAGCAGCGTCGTGGCGCGGGTCAGTTTTCGCGATAGATTTTCCTGCCGCTCCTCGACCGAGCGGCAGGTGCGCATTGCGGGCGCCACACGGCGCTGCAGGAACCCGCGCCATGTGTCATAGCCGGGCACAGCCTCTTCCTCGAGTGCGTCCAGCCGTTCGCCGACGATGCCGTCATAGGCGCGGCTGGCGCCGAAACGGTAAAGGCTCGACGCCGCGTCCGCCTCCAGCTCCGCCGCAAGTTCGGTCAGATCGGCCAGCAAGGTCTGGCTGTCCCGTGTCCCGGCGACCTTCATCTCCAGCGTGGTCTGCGCCAGCCGGTCTTCGATGCGGCGGGCGCGGCCGGACAAGGTCAACGCCAGCGGCAGGCCGAGCATGGCCAGCGTCCGATAGGTCTCGATGTCGATAAGCCGCTGCGACAACGCGCCGGTGCGCGCCGGGGTCAAGCCGCGATCGAGCAGCAGCATGCGCGTCAGGCCATCGCCATCCTGGCGAAAATCGGTGACGATGGCGGCGTTTCCGCGCTCGACCAGCGAGTAGCACAGGCTGGTCGGATCGAAACCGGCTATCAGTTGCTCGGTTGCTTGCGTCCATTTGCGGATTTCGAGCCTGATGCCGGAGATGCAGGTTCCCGGCGGGGAAAACCCGTTGCCGAAGGGTGAGTCCTCCTGCGTCCTGCCGCTTTCGGAAAGCGGCCCTTCCCACAAATAGGTCGAGAATTCGGTGTGCCGCTCCCAACGCAGCGAGCCCTTGCCCCATTTCATGGCATGGTGGCGGGCCTGGCGGTCGGGCGCGGCGATGCCGAGGCGCCGCGACAGTTCGGAAAGCACCGCGTGGTCGACGCCGGAGCCGCCCTCCGTCATGAAGGCGAGTTGCATCAGGACGCGTGGCTTTTCGATCAGCGGATGCGGCCGGGCATGAACCTCGCCGAGTGCGCCGGGCCGGCCCTCATGCGCGGGAAAGCCCATGACGCTGCCCTTGGCGCGCGGCTGGAATTCGAGATCGGACGGGTCGTCTGACACGGCTTGTTCCCCGGGGGTTTCCTTGAACCCGCTTGCACTCGCGTCCCTCTAGTGCCAATGGCCTGACGACGCAAACGGCAAAGTTAGCCGAAGATCACGGGATCGGGCGGGAAATCGGCCAGCTTTTTGTCAATTGGATAAATAATTTGACCAGTTGGCGAGGCAGGCTCTATTCTGCGGCACCGGTTCACCTTCCAGGCATTCTGTTGAGCGACATTTTTTCCAGGATCGAGCATTCGCGCACCGCCGACGAGGTGGTGCAGCAGATCGAGAGCCTCATCCTCGAAGGCGTGCTGCGCACCGGCGACCGGCTGCCGGGCGAGCGCGAGCTTGCACGCCAGTTCGACGTATCGCGGCCGATCCTGCGTGACGCCCTGAAGGCACTGGAAGGACGCGGCCTTTTGACGACAAGGCCCGGCGGCGGCACGCATGTCGCCGATGTCATCGGCCAGCTCTTCACCAAACCGGTGACGGACCTGATCTCGATGCACCGCAAGGCAGTGACCGACTATCTGGAATACCGCCGCGAGATCGAAGGGGTTGCGGCTGAATATGCGGCACGGCGCGCCACCCCAGACGACATGGCGCTGCTCGACAAGATCATGGCACGCATGGACGATGCGCACCGGACCGGCGACTTCGACGACGAGGCCGAGATCGACGTCGAGTTCCACCACGCGATCTGCGAATGCGCACACAACATCATCCTTTTGCACACGCTGCGCTCCTGTTATCGGCTGCTGTCGGAGGGCGTGTTCCAGAACCGGCTGCTGGTGTTCACCGTACCCGGCGCGCGCGACGCCCTGCTCGCGCAGCACCGGGCGATCCATGCGGCGGTGAAGGCCGGCGACCCGGCCGCCGCCCGCCAGGCGGCGATGGACCACATCACCTATGTCGAACGGTCGATGGCGGAGGCCGAGCGCAGCGGCGACTGGCAGCGCGTCTCGCGGCTGAGGTTGAAACAGCGCGTTGACGCCACCGATACAGAACCAGCACGCAAACGCTCCTAGCTATCGAAACGGGAAGCCCATGAGCCAGATCCTGACCATCGCCGACCTCAAGGACCTCGCACGCCGGCGTGTGCCGAAGATGTTCTTCGACTATGCCGATTCCGGTTCGTGGACCGAAAGCACGTATCGGGCCAACGAGGAGGATTTCCAGAAGATCAAGTTCCGCCAGCGCGTCCTCGTCGACATGGACAACCGTTCGCTGGCATCGACGATGATCGGCGAAAAAGTGTCTATGCCGGTGGCATTGGCGCCAACCGGCATGACCGGCATGCAGCACGCCAATGGCGAGATGCTGGCGGCGCAGGCGGCGGAGGAATTCGGCGTGCCGTTTACCTTGTCGACGATGAGCATCTGCTCGATCGAGGATGTCGCCTCGGTTACCACGAAGCCGTTCTGGTTTCAGCTCTATGTGCTGCGTGACAAGGATTTCGTGCTCAACCTGATCGACAGGGCAAAGGCGGCGAAATGCTCGGCGCTCGTGCTGACGCTCGACCTGCAGATTCTCGGTCAGCGCCACAAGGACATCCGCAACGGGCTTTCGGCGCCACCCAAGCTGACGCTGACGAACATCGTCGACATGGCCATCCGCCCGCGCTGGTGCGCCGCCATGGCCGGCACCAAGCGGCGGACCTTCCGCAACATTGTCGGCCACGCCAAGGGCGTCGGCAACATGGCCTCGCTGGCATCGTGGACGACGGAGCAGTTCGACCTGCATCTGTCGTGGAAGGACGTCGCCTGGATCAAGGAGCGCTGGGGCGGCAAGCTGATCCTCAAGGGCATTCTCGACAAGGAGGACGCGCTGATGGCGGCCAAGACCGGCGCCGACGCGATCATCGTTTCCAACCATGGCGGGCGCCAGCTCGATGGTGCGTCGTCGTCGATCGGCGTGCTGGAAGAGATTGCCGACGCGGTCGGTGACACGATCGAAGTGCATATGGATGGCGGCATCCGCTCCGGCCAGGATGTCCTGAAGGCGCTTTGCCTCGGTGCCAAGGGAACCTATATCGGCCGGCCGTTTCTTTACGGCCTGGGGGCGCTTGGCAAGGAAGGGGTTACCAAGGCGTTGGAAATCATCCGCAAGGAGATGGACATCACGCTGGCGCTGTGCGGAAAGCGTCTTGTCACCGACATGGGCAAGGACCAGCTCCGGCGCCAGGTCCCGTGACCGCCTGACCACGGAGACACCGAAAAGTTGGCAGAATCCGGCATCCATTTTCTCGACGCGCATGGGCCGGACGGCATCCGTCTCTATGCGATCGGCGACGTCCACGGCCGGCTCGACCTGCTGGCGGCCATGCATCTGCGCATCAGGGCCGAGATCGAGCAGGAGGCGCCTGCCGACTGGCGCGTCATCCATCTTGGCGACTATGTCGACCGCGGGCCGGACTCGAAGGGCGTCATCGATTTCCTGATCGAAGCGCAAGAGCGAGACCCTCGTCACCTGATGCTGGCCGGCAACCACGACATCGGCTTTCTCGATTTTCTCAAGACCCCTGACCCGGAAGGGCTTTTCATCCGGTTCGGCGGCATCCAGACGGCACAGTCTTACGGCGTAACGATCAGTGAAGGCACAAGCGTGTGGTTCGGCAAGGCCGAATCGGCCGTGCGCAGAGGACATCAGGCACTGGTCGAGGCCGTGCCGCAAAGCCACATCGACTTCCTGCGATCGCTGCCGTTTTCCGTGACTTTCGGGGACTTCTTCTTCTGCCATGCCGGCATCAGGCCGGGCATTCCTCTGGAGAAGCAAAACCCGCAGGATCTGATCTGGATCCGCGACGTCTTCCACAACCACCCCGACCTCTATCCGAAGATCGTGGTGCACGGCCACACGCCGGTGCCGGAGGCGGAAGTGATGGCAAATCGCGTCAATGTCGACACGCTTGCCTGGCAATCAGGCATGCTGAGCGCGCTCGTCGTCGACGGCGCGGACAAACGCATCCTGACAATGACGATCAAGGAAGCTTGAGCGCCGCGCGTCGGAGGATGCGAAAGACGCTTCCCGCTTTAGCGCAGCGAGGCGGTGACGCCGTAACCGTCGACGGCGTTGTGGTTGTTGGCTGCGTCGGCGGCATAGATGCCGAGACCGCACAGCACGATGGCGGACAACATGGCAAAGGACAGAAGCGCTGCTTTCACGGAGGTCATCTCTTGTTGAGCTTTCTGCATCTGTGCACCAGGCGGTTACCAATGCGTTGAAACGGAGAATTCGCTTCAAAGTTTCGACGATTTTGCGCTTCTAGGCATGTTCTGTATCAACGGTGTGTCGCGCGGGTCACACAAAAGGTTCATAGCCGTTGCACAGAAGATGCAGAGCGCGCGCCTTCTAGGATGGCGGGCGGACACAAGCCAAGAATGAAACCGTTTTCCCCAGGCGGTTTCACCGCCGCGTGCCAATTATGTCACGCTGGAGGGTACGGAGAGACCAACGCTCAGATGGTCGCTACCCAGGCCCGGGCAATGGCGAGGCCAGCGGCATCCGCATCGGGCCCGTTGCGGGCCATTTCGCCATCGAGCTTGCCGGCCCAGTCGGGATGGCGCGCAGCGATGGTCGGGGCAAAGGACGCGCTCCAGTCCTTGACCATCGGCCGGTCGGCCTCGAAGTGAAACTGGAAACCGTACACGGCGCGGCCGACGCGAAATGCCTGGTTCTCGGCGACATCGTTGCCGGCAAGCCGCACGGCGTTTTCGGGCAACACGAAGGTGTCGTCGTGCCATTGGAAGATCGGGAACTTTGCCGGCAGAGCGCCCAGCACCGGATCGGCCTTGGCGTCAGGCGTCAGCGACACGCCGTGCCAACCGAACTCATTGGCGCCGCCGATACGGTTCTCGCCACCAAAGGCACGAGCGACGAGCTGGCTGCCTAGGCAGATGCCGAGCACGGCGCGATCCTTGTCGGCAAAGTCGCGGGTCAGTTCGAGCAGTGCCGGGAAATAGGGGTACTCATCGTCGGCCAGCGCATTCTGGCCCCCGCCGAGCACCACCATGGCATCATGCCCGGCCGCGTCATCCGGCAGGGGATCGCCCCTGTAAGGGAGACGCAGGTCGAGATCGGCGCCCGCTTCCGCAAGTGCTGCGCCGACCTGGCCGAGGCCGGTATTGTCGTAGTTCTGGACCACCAGCACCCGCATCGCAAAACCCTGCTGACATGAAAAAGCTGCGACGAGCGATATCATGCCGCTCGCATTGCAGCCAAGATGCGTGTCCGGAGAGAAAACTATGCCACTGCAGAACCGGGTCGATCCGTTCGGTATCATCCACGCGGTGCCCGATCGCGGCATGTTCACCGGCAATCGCGGCATCATCCACGACCCCGAGACGAAGACGCTCAAGAAAAAGCGCTGGGCGCTTCAAGCCTGGATCATCTGCGTCTGCCAATTCCGAAATGTGCGGCGCGAACCGATGGGCCGCAACCGGAAGGGCGGTAAAGCGGGCTGGACCGAGCTGTTCTTCCTCGACGAGGTGACCGCACTGGCGGCCGGGCATCGCCCCTGCTTCTTTTGCCAGCGCGAACGGGCCAGGGATTTCGTCGGCCGCTTCGGCGAAGCCTTCGGCATCGCCGAACCGCGCGCGCCGATGGTCGACAAGCGGCTGCACAAGGAGCGGCTGGCGTCAGGCGGCAAGCCGCCGGTGATTGCGGTTGAAGACCTTGCCGGCCTGCCGGACGGCGTCGTGGTTGCGGATGGCGGCACTGTTTATGCCCTGCGTAGCGGCAAGGCACTGCGCTGGTCCTTTGCGGGATATCAGCACCCCAACGATTTCGACATGCTCAAAAGCAAGACACTCTCGCTACTGACGCCGGCCACGACGCTCTGCGTGCTGCGGCACGGCTTTCGGCCGGTGTGGCATCCGACCGCCGAGGCTTGACGCCGGCGGCCGGCTCGCTCATTCCTCGGCGATGCGCGCCAATTACAAAATGCAACGTCTGTTCGTGATCGACGATCTCGCGCCGGACATCGAATTCGAGGCCGGCCAACAGCAGAGCCACTATCTCCTGCATGTGCTGCGGCTTGGCGAAGGCGCCGAAATCCTGGTGTTCAATGGCCGCGACGGCGAGTGGTCGGCGGCCATATCGGCGAAGACGAAAAGGGCGGTGCGGCTGAAGGTGTCGGCGCTGCAGCGGCCGCAGCCGCCTCTGCCCGATCTCGTCTACTGCTTTGCGCCGCTGAAGCAGGGGCGGCTCGATTATCTCGTGCAGAAGGCGGTCGAGATGGGCGCCGGCATCCTGCAGCCGGTCATTACCCAGCACACGCAAGTGGCCAAGCCGTCGATCGATCGCCTGCGCGCCAATGTCGTCGAAGCCGCCGAGCAATGCGGCATCCTGGCGGTGCCTCAGGTGCGCGAAGCCGAAAAATTCGACCGCCTGTTGACCGGCTGGGACACAGAGCGACGGCTGATCTTCTGCGACGAGGATGCTTCGACCAACAATCCGCTGGCCGCGCTGCAGGCGGTCAAGGAAAAGAAGCTTGGGCTGCTGGTCGGGCCGGAGGGTGGCTTTTCCGACGATGAGCGCAAGATGCTGCGCGCCCTGCCCTTCGTCACCGCCATTCCGCTCGGCCCGCGTATCCTGCGCGCCGACACCGCGGCGGTGGCCGCGCTCGCGGTCATGCAGGCGACAGTCGGAGACTGGTGAGACGTCATCCCTTGCAAGGGACGGAGAGCGGAGTAACGTTCAATTCCTGTTGACCTGTGGCTCAGGATTTTTCGCTTGATCGTCTGCTGACATTTCGTCCATTTAGCGCCGGCGATCGTCCGATCGTCCTACAGCGCCCGCCTCCTTTCGGACGTGCAAAGGACACTGTAGCATTCCATTGGGGCACATGATCCCGGCGAAAGTCGAAAGCCGATTTTCGGGGTCATGTGCAGAGGGTTCATAAATGGCGCGCGATACGACCGATTTCCGCCCGATCGAAGGTGTCGACGAACTTGTCGAGCACCTGGCCGAAGGCAACAAGCCGCGCGACAAATGGCGCATCGGCACCGAGCACGAGAAATTCCCCTTCTATGTCGACGGCAATGCACCGGTCCCCTATGGCGGCGAGCGTGGCATCCGCGCCATCCTCGAAGGCATGCAGGAAAAGCTCGGCTGGGATCCGATCGTCGATGACGGCCGCATCATCGGCCTGGTCGAACCGACCGGCCAGGGTGCGATTTCGCTGGAACCCGGCGGCCAGTTCGAGCTTTCCGGCGCACCGCTGGAGACGATCCACCAGACCTGCCGCGAGGGCAATGCCCATCTGGCGCAGGTGCGCGAGATCGCCGAACCGATGGGCATCCGCTTCCTCGGCCTCGGCGGCAGCCCGAAATGGTCGCTTGCCGAGACGCCGAAAATGCCGAAATCGCGCTACGAGATCATGACGCGCTACATGCCCAAGGTCGGCACCAAGGGCCTCGACATGATGTACCGCACCTGCACGATCCAGGTGAATCTCGACTTCGAGAGCGAGGCCGACATGCGCCGCAAGATGCAGGTGTCGTTGAAGCTGCAGCCGCTGTCGACGGCCTTGTTCGCCAATTCGCCTTTCACCGAAAGCCACCCGAACGGCTTGCAGAGCTGGCGCGGCGACATATGGCGTGACACCGACAACCAGCGCTCGGGCCTGCTCGAATTCTGCTTCTCGCCCGATTTCGGTTTCGCCGACTATGTCGAATGGGCGCTCGACGTACCGATGTATTTCGTCATCCGCGACGACCGCTATCACGACATGACCCACATCACCTTCCGCCAGTTCATGGCCGGGGCCGCGCGCAATGAAGTGCCGGACGGGCTGCCGACAATGGGCGACTGGGCGAACCATCTGTCAACGCTGTTCCCGGATGTGCGGCTGAAGCGCTTCCTCGAGATGCGCGGCGCCGATGGCGGGCCGTGGCGGCGCATCTGCGCGCTGCCGGCCTTCTGGGTCGGATTGCTTTATGATGAGGCCGCACTCGATGCCGCCGAGGCGCTGACCTCGAGCTGGACGTATGAAGAAACGCTGGCGATGCGCAATGCCGTGCCGGAACAAGGCATCTCCGCACCGTTCCGCAACACCACGCTGCGCGAGATCGCGCGTGACGTGATGGTCATTTCCCGCATGGGACTGAAGAACCGTGGCAAGAAGAACCGCGACGGCTACGACGAGACCTCCTTCCTCAACACGTTGGACGAAGTGGTGGCGCGGGGCACCACCAGCGCCGAGGAGATGCTGTCGGCCTATCACACGCGCTGGGGCGGCTCGATCGAGCCGGTTTTCATGGAATACGCCTATTAACCCTCGGATTTGGCAAAGCTGACCGGCCGGCAAAAGTCGCTTCAATCGGAAGTGGAAACAAACTAGGCTTCTTCGGCGAGGATTTCCGGAGGAGACGCCGATGCCCACCTTGTTCGACATGCTGACGCAGGCCCAGAACGGCAATGGCATGCAGGCCCTTGCCCAGCAATACGGGCTTTCGATGCAGCAGACGCAAGCCGCGGTCGCTGCATTGCTGCCGGCCTTTTCGCAGGGGCTGCAACGCAACACCGCCGACCCCTATGGGCTCGGCGCCTTCATGACGGCGATGGCCAGCGGCCAGCACGCCAAGTATTTCGAGGACGCAACCCGGGCCTTCTCGCCGCAAGGCGTCGATGAGGGCAACGGCATTCTCGGGCACCTGTTCGGTTCGAAGGATCTGTCTCGCGCCGTGGCCAGCCAGGCGGCGCAAGCCAGCGGCGTCAATCAGCAGATCCTGCAGCAGATGCTGCCGGCGATCGCCTCGATGGTCATGGGCGGGCTGTTCAAGCAGACGGCAAACCAGATGCAGGCCGCCGGTGGTTTTGGCGGCGGCGGCAACAATCCGCTCGGCGAGATCATCGAGCAGATGATGCGGCAAGGCGGCGGCATGCAGGCCCCGGCGCCGCAGCCGCGCCAGGCGCCGCCGCCCCAGAACCCGATGGACAACCCGCTCGGCAAGGTGTTGCAGGACATGTTCGGCGGCGGCGCGGCTCAGCCACAGCCGCAAAGCCAGACGCAGCCGGCACCCAATCCCTACGGCGACAATCCGCTCGGCAAGGTGCTGCAGGACATGTTCGGCGGTGGCGCGCCTCAGCCGCAGCCGCAGGGGCGGGCGCAGCCGCAGCCCCAGCAGACGCAAAGCCCCTACGGAGACAATCCGCTGGGGAAAATCTTCGAGGAGATGCTGCGGCAAGGTGGCGGTGGCTTAGGCGGCATCCCCGGCGGACAGCCGGCGCCGCAACAGCCTCAAGCGCCCCCGCAACGTCAGGCACCGCAGCCACAGGCCAATCCGAGCGGCCGTCCGAAAAACCCGTTCGACGACCTGTTCGGCAAGATGTTCGAAACCGGCGCCCAGCAGCGTGATGACTACCAGAAGGGCGTGGAGACAATCTTCGACCAGTTTAAGCGGGACATGGACCGGCGGTAGGCGGTCTTCGCTGAGGTAGAAAGAGAAAAGCCCGGTCCTGGGAGGACCGGGCAGAGTGCAGGCGGGCCGGGGGGATCCGGCAGGGAGTGGGAGCCTGCATACTCGTCAGTCGCGTCGAACCCTGAAAAGGTTCACGGCAACCTAAACAACAAGCATCCGATCAGGCCACCTTGCGAGCGAAATCCTCGATCGTTTCGATGCGATCGCTGGCGATCTCGCGCAGCATCGCCGTCGGGTCGCGGCCAAACGGCACGTCGATAGCGACATGCAGGTCGGCGCGCGTCAGGCCGATATCGGCGAGTTCGGCGTCCGACATCTCGCCAAGGCGATAGAAGGCGCGGCGGTTTTTCCAGGCGCGGTAGATGTTGGAGACGGTGTTGGCCACGCGCGTCGCAACGGCCGGACGCGAGGTGATGCGCGAGGTCTCGGTGGCGAAATCGAACGTGGTCATTGTCGGTCTCCTTCAGACTCGAACGGGCAAAGCCTTGCGATCGGCGCTGGCGACAGCGGCCGTTCCGGCTTCGATTCACATGCCTTCATGTGGACAATGCCAATTTGCCATCGGCCGATTGATTAATCCAACGAATGTTTCTAATCTTTACCATCAACACCAGTGATGGATCATATCGATGAAATCGCCGCTCGATCTCGATCAATTGCAGACCTTCATCTCGATCGCCGATACCGGCAGCTTCACGCGAGCAGCCGAAGAGGTGCACCGGACCCAGTCAGCGGTGTCGATGCAGATGCGCCGGCTGGAGGAGCGGATCGGCAAGCCGCTGTTCGAAAAGGACGGACGCACCAACAGGCTGACCGAGGAAGGCGACAAGCTGCTCTCCTATGCGCGGCGGCTGCTCTATCTCAACCGCGAGACCCTGGCGGCCTTCGACGACCGGCGGCTCGAAGGCACGATCCGCATCGGCACGCCCGACGACTACGCCGATCGTTTCCTGCCCGAGATCATGGCACGGTTCACCCGCTCCAATCCGCGCGTCGAACTCACCGTCATCTGCGAGCCGACGCCGGGGCTGGTCGAGCATATCAAGCGCGGCAATCTCGATCTCGCGCTGGTGACGCACAACGACGTACGCGGCCAGTCGGAGGTGGTGCGGCGCGAACCGCTGCTGTGGGTCACCTCGGCCAACCATGCCACGCATGAGCAGGAAACGCTGCCGATGGCCTTCGGCCGGCCGAACTGCATCTGGCGGCGCGCCGCGGTCGATGTGCTCGACCAGCAGAACCGCGACTATCGCATCCTGTTCACCAGTTTCTCGGCCACCGTCATCACCGCCGCGGTTCTTTCCGGGCTGGCAATCTCGGTGCTGCCGGAATGCGCGCTCAGACCCGGTATGCGGGTGCTGGGCGAAGCCGACGGCTTCGGCGCCCTGCCCGATTGCCGCATCGGCATCATGCGCGGCCAGACGTCGCGGCCGGAGATCGTCGATGCGCTCGCCCGCCATATTTCGGAAAGCCTGGACAACATCTCGGTGCCGGTCGGCGAAGACCCCGGAACGTTCGATTTCGCAGCGCTTGCCTTCACCAAGCTGCGGCGAACCAAGCCGAACCAGATCCTGCCCGGCTGGTAGGCAGGGCCAGGTGTGCGGGTTATGAACGGCTGGCCCGACGCAACCGCCTTGACGCGGGCGCCCAACCGTTCCCCAATCGACGGATGAGCGAAGCAGCATCCGAATCACGCACCAACGCCGCCGAATATACGGTGAGCGAGATTTCCGGCGCGCTGAAGCGCACGGTCGAGGACGTTTTCGGCAATGTGCGGGTGCGTGGCGAGATATCAGGCTATCGCGGGCCGCATTCCTCAGGTCATGCCTATTTCGCGCTGAAGGACGACCGCGCGCGGCTCGACGCCGTGGTGTGGAAAGGCACGATGAGCCGGCTGAAGTTCCGTCCCGAAGAGGGCATGGAGGTGATCGCCACCGGCAAGCTCACCACCTATCCCGGCAAATCCAACTACCAGATCGTCATCGACAATCTGGAGCCTGCCGGCGCCGGCGCCCTGATGGCGCTGCTGGAAGAGCGCAAGCGGCGGCTGCAGGCCGAGGGGCTGTTCGACACCGGTCGCAAGCGGCTGCTGCCGTTTATGCCGCGCGTCATCGGCGTCGTCACCTCGCCGACAGGGTCCGTCATCCGCGACATCATCCACCGCATCAAGGACCGCTTTCCGCTGCATGTCCTGGTCTGGCCGGTGCGTGTTCAGGGCGAGACGTCAGGCGCGGAAGTGACAGCCGCGGTCAACGGCTTCAACGCGCTGGCATGGGATGGCGCCATCCAGCGGCCCGATCTGTTGATCGTGGCGCGTGGCGGCGGCAGCCTCGAAGACCTCTGGGGGTTCAACGACGAGGCGCTCGCCCGCGCGGTTGCCGCTTCCGGCATTCCGGTGATCTCGGCTGTCGGCCACGAGACCGACTGGACGCTGATCGACCTCGTCGCCGACGTGCGGGCGCCGACACCGACAGGCGCGGCCGAAATCGCCGTGCCGGTGAAGGCCGACCTCGAAGCAACGCTTGCCAGCCTCGGTGCGCGGCTGAAAGCGGCGGTGCTGCGCAATTTCGAGCGCAAGCGGCAGGCCGCCCGTGCCGCCGCCCGGGCTCTGCCCTCGCCCGATCAATTGCTGGCGCTGCCGCGCCGGCGCCTCGATGAGGCGACATCCAGGCTCGGCCGGGGCCTGTTGGTCTCCACCGAACGCAAGCGTGCAAGGTTTTTTGCCGTGAAACTGACACCGGCAATGCTGTCGCAGCGCATTGCAGAGGCCCGGCGCACCAACGAACGCAATCTTTTGCGAGCACAAGGGGCACTGCGTGCGATGGCAAGAGCCCGGCGTGCGGAGCTTAACCGGGCGGCGGATCAATTGCCAAAATGTGCCAGGGCTTCGCTGCAGCGGCACAAGCAGCAACTGGCCATGCTGCAAGGCCGCATCACGATCGAGCCGACGGCACGGCGGCAACGCGTGCAGAGGGATTTGCTGACAGCTTTGACAAGACGCGGCACGCAAGCAGTGGTGCTCAGGCTGGAGCGCCTGCGCGGCCGCGTCGTCCAGGCCGACAGGTTGATGGCGTCGCTGTCGCACAAGGCCGTCCTGGCCCGCGGCTTTGCGCTGGTGAGGGATGCGGACGGCGCCGTCGTCAAGCAGGCTGCCGACGTGGTGTCGGGAATGGCGCTTTCGCTCGAGTTCGCCGACGGGACCGCCGATGCGGTGGCAATCAGCGGCACGGCAAAACCGAAAGCCGTGGCCAAGCCGGCGGCCAAGGCCAAAGAGCCTGGCAATCAGGGATCCCTATTCTGACACCATGACCGACAATCCGCATCATCTGGCAACGCCCTCAGGCAAACCGCGCGCGCGAAATTTCGGCATCGGCTTCGACGGACGGCCTGGACCGTTCAACGCGATCACCGATGTGCCCGGCGTCGCGGTCGGCTATGCGACGCTGATCTCGGGCGATGGCACGCTTGTCGTCGGCGAGGGACCGGTTCGCACCGGCGTGACCGCGATCCTGCCCAGGCCGCTTGCCGACCTCGCCAACCCGGTCTTCGCCGGGATCTTCAGCCAGAACGGAAACGGCGAACTGACCGGCTCGCACATCGTCGAGGAAACCGGCGCTTTCAACTTCCCGATCACCATCACCAACACGCATTCCTGCGGCGTTTCCCGCGACGGCACGCTGCGCTGGATGCAAAGCGTGCTGCCGGCGGCGCTTGACAGCGGCTGGGGACTGCCGGTGGCGGCGGAGACCTATGACGGCTTCCTCAACGACATCAACGGCCACCATTTGACGTCGGAGCATGTTGCGCAGGCCCTCGACGGTGCCGCCGGCGGACCGATCGAGGAAGGCAGCGTCGGCGGCGGCACCGGCATGATCACCTTCGGCTTCAAGGCCGGCTCCGGCACGGCATCGCGCATCGTCGAATGGCACGGCCGTGCCTATACGGTCGGCGCCTTCGTGCAGTCCAATTTTGGCAAACGGCGCAATATTGCCATTCGCGGCCTGCGCGCCGGGCCGCAACTCGTCGAACCGGCTGTCCGCGAAGGCACACCGCGCGCCGAAAAGGGTTCGATCATCGCCGTCATCGCCACCGACGCACCGTTCCTGCCGCATCAGATGAAGCGGCTGGCCCGACGGGTGCCGCTTGGCGTCGCCATGACCGGAGGCTTCGGGTATCACAGTTCAGGCGACATTTTCATCGCCTTCTCGACCGCCAATGCGAGCGCCGCGCGGGCGCCATCCGGCCGCATCGCCAGTGCCGATTTTATTCCCGATACCGACATCGATCCGTTTTTCGATGCGGTGATCCAGACCGTGGAGGAAGCAATCCTCAACGCGCTGGTTGCCAATGACGATATGACCGGACGCGACGGGAATTTCGTGCCGGCGCTGCCGAAGACGTGGCTGAAGGAGACCTTTGGCTGAAGACAAAAACGCGGGCCAGAAGCCCGCGCTGCAACAATGTCGCCGCTATGCGATCATTCGGCGGCTTTGATCATTCGGCGGCTTTTCTGGGGGCCTGCTGGCTTTCTTCGGCCTCGGCCGCTTCCTCAAGCCGGGATGCGATAAGTTCCTGGATATCGCCGACTTCTTCCTGGATATCCTCCAGCGGAATGCCGACCTCGGCCGCCTCGGCGGCGCACTCCTTGGCCAAGGTTTCGGCCTGCTTGTCGATCCTTGCCTGAGGGGACTGGCAATGGACCTTTTCGCCGATCCATCCCCGCAAGAATTCGATGGCGTGTTCGCTCATACTGCTGTTCCCTGGCGGCAAAGCCGGTTGGTAATCATAAACGTCGACATCCCCCAAAGGATGCATGTCCCCATTCCAGCCGAGTCGCGGTCAGCCGGCAAGCCAATGCCGTCCAAGGTCCACAGAGCCATAGGAAATCGAGGGGTCAAGGGCATTTTCTGATTCTGGAGGGGTCGGTACCGTTGGCTGGGTCACACCCAGCGCTGCGCCACTGTTTCTATTTGCTTTTTTCCGGTTTCCGAGCCGATTTCCGTCACAATAGATGGCGCAAAACACTACACATTCACAGTTGCTTCGAGGTGCTGCCCTCGGGCGCGCGGGTCGAAGCCGCCGCTATATAGTGACATCCTCCTGCAATGTCGACTCCGCCCGCTATCCTGCTTCTTTCCGCCGCGCCGAAGGGCTCCGCGACGGACGCAGAACAAGTGACGATGGACCCGAACCGGGTGGAGCAGGCCCCGGCGGAGCCGCTCAGACGTGCACAGCCACCACCGCCGCGCAGTCGCCGGCCTTAACCAGCCCGGGGAAATGCCGCGCCGCAAGCATGCCCGACATTTTTGCCCGGATCTCCTGCGGAGCGACGCCGGTGCGGCCGGTGGAATGAATGCGCGCCAGCACCGAGCCTTCTTTGACGGGCTCACCGAGATCGACCATGGTTTCGATCATGCCGTCGTCTTCGGCGAACGAGAAACAATCGCCCGACGGCATGTCGAGCCACTGGGTTCGAGTCTTCTCGACCGCACCATCTACAATGCCGGCATGACGCAGCACGTTGAGAATGCCGCGCCTCGCGATCCGCACGGTTTGCGCGCGCGACGTGCCGCCGCCGCCAAGTTCGGTGCTGACGAAGACCTTGCCCATCTCCTCGGCTGCCGTGTCGTACATGCCAACGGCGTCGATCTCGATCATGCGCATCGAGAACGGAGCGGCAAAGGCCGCGACCGCGTCAAAGGCTTTCTGTTCCAGCGCCTTGTCGGGCAAAGTGTGCGCCGCGCAGAACGGCACGAAGTCCAGCGTCTTGCCGCCGGAGTGGAAGTCGAACACGATGTCGGCGCGAGGCAGCAGCTCACGTTGAAAGTAATCGGCGATCTTTTCGGTCACCGTTCCGTCCGGCCGGCCGGGAAAGCTGCGGTTCATGTTGCCCTTGTCGATCGGCGAGGTGCGCGTGCCGGCGCGGAACGCCGGATAGTTCATTGCCGGCACGATGATCACCGTGCCGCTGACTTGCCTGGGATCGAGGGTCCTGGCGAGATCGTAGAGGGCCAGCGGCCCCTCATATTCGTCGCCATGGTTGGCGCCGGACAGCAGAGCTGCCGGTCCGTTGCCGTTGCGGATGACGCAGATCGGTATCATCACCGAGCCCCACGCGGAATCGTCGCGGCTGTAGGGCAAGCGCAGGAAGCCGTGCTGGACGCCGTCGCGGTCGAAATCGACGGTCGGCGCGACCGGTGATGAGCGTAGATTCGACATCGGGCTCAATCCTTCACCACCAGCTTACGCGGCACATTGGCCAGGCACTCCACACCGGTTTCGGTGATCAGGATGGACTCGGTGATCTCCAGTCCCATCGTTTCCAGCCACAGGCCGGTCATGAAATGGAAGGTCATGCCGGGCTTGAGTTCGGTGCGGTCGCCGGGACGCAAGCTCATCGTGCGCTCGCCCCAGTCCGGCGGATAGGACAGTCCGATCGAATAGCCGGTGCGGTTGTCCTTGACGATGCCATACTTCTTCAGCACGGCGAAGAAGGCGTTGGCGATGTCCTCACAGGCGTTGCCGGGTTTGGCCGCGGCCAGCCCCGCTTCCATACCTTCCAGCGTCGCCTTCTCGGCATCGAGGAATTCCTGCGTCGGCTTGCCTAGGAAGACGGTGCGCGACAGCGGGCAGTGATAGCGGTTGTAGCAGCCGGCGATCTCGAAGAAGGTGCCCTCGTCCCGCTTCATCGGTCTGTCGTCCCAGGTCAGATGCGGCGCCGAGGCATCGGCACCCGACGGCAGCAGCGGCACGATCGCCGGATAGTCGCCGCCGATGCCATCGACGCCGCGCGTGCCGGCATCATAGATTTCGGCAACGAGATCGCATTTGCGCATGCCGACCTCGATCTTGTCGAAGATGCGCTGGTGCATCGCCTCGACGATGCGAGCCGCCTTGCGCATATAGTCGATCTCGGTCGGGCTCTTGATCGCGCGCTGCCAGTTGACCAGCGCGGTGGCATCGACAAAGCGGGCATTGGGCAAATGCTTCTGCAGCGATGCGAAGGCGGCGGCCGAGAACCAGTAATTGTCCATCTCAACGCCGACTGTCAGCTTGCCCCAGCCGCGATCCGCAAGCACGCTGGCCAAAAAATCCATCGGGTGGCGCTCGGTCGACTGCACATAGTGATCGGCATAGCCGACGATGTTATCATGCGCGAGATAGGCAGTGCGCTTGGCACCGTTGGCGTCCTGGCCACGGCCGTACCAGACCGGCTCGCCCGATGGCGGCACGATAACCGCCTGATGCACGTAGAACGACCAGCCGTCATAGCCGGTCAGCCAGGCCATATTGGACGGGTCGCTGATAACAAGAAGATCGACGCCCTTCACCTCCATGGCTTTGCGTGTCTTGGCGAGGCGATCCGCATATTCGCCGCGCGAGAATCTCAGGTTCGGTTGCATTGTTCTTGGTCCTCGTTTGTTGGGCCTTGAGCCTGTTTCAACTTCGTTGAAACCGGCCCGTCGTTCTTGTTTGGGCGTGATCTTTCGGAAAACCGGTTCCCACTTTTCCGGATCACGCCTTGGCCAGCATCAGCTTTCGAAAATGGCCCCGGAACCGGCCACCCGCGCCCGATCGCGGGCGAACGTAGCTATCGCCGTATCCTGAACGCCGGTGCCGGTCAGATCGGCGATGGTGATGTCGCTGGCCGAGCGCCGACCGTGCCGTTTACCGGCGATAATCTGGCCAAGTTCGGTCACCTCTTCCTCAGCGGCCATCACGCCCGCCGCGATGGCGTGATGCAGCTCACCCAGCCGCCGCGTCTGACGGGCGCTGTCCGCGACATAGAGATCGGCCATGCGCAGGATTGCCGGCGCGATCTCGTTCTTGTGCTCGGCGTCGGAGCCCATCGCCGTGATGTGCTGGCCGGCGGAAACGAAACCCGCCTTGATCAGCGGCTCGGTCGAAGGCGTGGTGGTGACGATGATGTCGGCGCCGACAACTGCGTTTGCCGCGTCGGGCTCGGCATGCACGAGAATGCCGAGCTTTTCGCGCAGGGCTCCGGCGGTTGCCTCGGCCTTTGCCGCATCGCGCGCCCAGATGCGCGCCTCGGTAATCGGCCGCACCAGCATCAGGGCTTCCAATTGCAACCCGGCCTGGACGCCGGCGCCGAAGATCGCGGCAACTGACGAGTCCTGCCGCGACAGATGTTTGGCGGCGACGGCGCCGGCAGCAGCGGTTCGGATATCCGTGAGATAGCCGTTGTCGAGCAGCAGTGCTTCGACCAGCCCGGTTTTGGACGACAGCAGCACCATCATGCCGTTGACGCTGGGCAGGCCGAGCTTCGGATTGTCGAAAAAGCCGGGGCTGATCTTGATGGCGAAACCGTCGATATCAGGCACGTAAGCGGTCTTCACGTCGACCTCGCCGCGATGCTCGGGAATATCGAGCCGCAGGATCGGCGGCATCGCCACCGGCAGGGTGGCAAGCGCACGGAAGGCGTTTTCGACGCAGGCGACTGCATCGAGATCGAGTGTCACGATCGCGCGCAATTCTTGCTCGGTGAGGATCGTCATCCGGCTCATGCGGCGTGCTCCTTGAGCGATGGCGCCTCGCCGCAGACGATCCTGCGG
>NZ_RZQE01000340.1:0-6450 GCF_004022955.1 Mesorhizobium sp. M7A.F.Ca.US.002.01.1.1
AGCTTGATCAGCGTTGCCTTCGAAATGTCGTAACAAGTGTCGATGTCGTGGGCGCCGTCCATCAGCACCTCCGGTTCGACGATCGGCACGATGCCGGCTTCCTGGCAGAGGGCGGCATAGCGGGCGAGCGCATGAGCGTTGGAGCCGATCGAGGTCGCCGAAGGGACGCCCTTGGCCATATCGATGTCGATCACCGCGCGCCATTTGGCGAAGCGGGCGCCGAGCTTGTAGTAGTCGGCAAGCCGTTCGCGCAGGCCATCGAGGCCTTCGGTGACGGTGTCGCCGGGAAACCTGGCCAGCGGCTTGGCGCCGGCATCGACCTTGATGCCGGGGATGGCGCCGGCGGCCCTGATGATGTCGACCAGCGGCGTGCCGTCGGCGGCCTTCTGGCGGATCGTCTCGTCATAGAGGATGACACCGGAAATGTAGCGGGTCATCGCCTCTCTGGTGCGGAACATCATCTCGCGGTAGTCGCGGCGGCTGTCGGCGGTCGATTCGACGCCGATGACGTCGAAGCGCTTCTTGATGGTGCCGGAACTTTCGTCGGCGGCCAGCAGGCCCTTGCCATCGGCGACGATCGCAGCGGCAATGTCTTCGAGACGTTCGCTCATTGTTGCTTCTCCTGAAACGGTTGTTCCGCGCTTAACGGAAGTCTACCGCCAAAGGAATGGCATCGGAAAGCTCGAATCGATTGAAGCCTCGGGCGGCCTTGTTCGCTCTCCGAGTGTTGATCGCCTCGGAGCCTCAGCGCTTCAACACATCGACGCCGGGCAGCGGCTTGCCTTCCATCCACTCCAGGAAGGCGCCGCCGGCGGTCGAGACATAGGTGAAGTCGTCGGCGACGCCGGCGTGGTTGAGCGCCGCGACCGTATCGCCACCGCCTGCAACCGAGACCAGCTTGCCTTCCTTGGTGCGCGACGCCGCGTGCTTGGCAGCCGCCACCGTCGCATGATCGAAGGGCGCGATCTCGAAGGCGCCGAGCGGGCCGTTCCAGACCAGTGTCGCGGCGCGGTCGATCCATTCGCCGATGGTCGTCACGGTTTTGGCGCCGACATCGAGGATCATCCCGTCGGCCGGCACATCGGAGATGGCGACGGTCTCGCAGGCCGCGCCCGCCTTGAACTCCCTGGCGACGACGCCGTCGACCGGCAGGATGATGGCGCAGCCGGCCTCGGCCGCCTCGATCATGATCTGCTTGGCGGTTGAGGCGAGATCATGCTCGCACAGCGATTTCCCGACATCGGTGCCGCGCGCGGCGAGGAAGGTGTTGGCCATGCCGCCGCCGATGACCAGCGCGTCGACCTTCTTCACCAGGTTCATCAACAGATCGATCTTGGTCGAGACCTTGGCGCCGCCGACAATGGCGACGACCGGACGAACCGGTTTTCCCAAGCCCTTCTCCAGCGCCTCAAGCTCGGCTTGCATGGTGCGGCCGGCAAAAGCCGGCAACAGATGCGCCAGCCCCTCGGTCGAAGAATGCGCGCGGTGCGCGGCCGAGAAGGCGTCGTTAACGAAGATGTCGCCATTGGCGGCGAGTTTTTCGGTGAAGGCCGGGTCATTCTTTTCTTCGGCCTTGTAGAAGCGAGTGTTTTCGAGCAGCAGCACGTCGCCCTTGTTCATGGCGGCGACAGCACTTCCGGCCGTGTCGCCGACGCAATCCGAGGCAAAACCGACGGGGCGGCCGAGCACTTCTGCCGTGGCTTTGGCGATCGGCTCCAGCGAGAATTCGGGCGAAGGCCCATCCTTGGGTCGGCCGAAATGGGCGAGCAGGATGACCTTGGCGCCCTTGGCCGATAGCTCGGCGATGGTCGGTGCGATGCGTTCGATGCGGGTGGCGTCGGTGACTTTGCCCTCAGTGACAGGCACGTTGAGGTCGACGCGCACCAGCACGCGCTTGCCGCTGATGTTGCCGATATCGTCGAGTGTCTTGAAGGCGGCCATGCGGGTTCCTTTCGCGAAAAACCGGGGGACCATACCCCGCATCGGCGACGATGCAAGGCTTAGGGCGCGCTCGAACCGAAATTTTGAAGTGGGCACGATCTTGCACTGGCGGGTGGATGAATGGCAGCGCTCAATAGCGGGTTTGTCAGCTTTCGGTTGCTGCCTTTTCCGGCGCTGGCTCCGGGGCCGGTTTGTCGTCCGCCCGCGCCTCGTCCGCCTGCGCCTCGGTCGGCTTGCGCCAATTGCGGATGAAGGCGGAAAGACGGTCGCCGATTTCTCCGGCGCTGAGGAAGACCGGCACCCGCGCCACCGGAGCGGTCGGCTCGAACGACAGGCCGAGGCCTATGATCTTCCCCTTGTCGTCGACGTCGCGGACGATCAGTTCTATCGGGCCGAGCAGCACGCGGTCGGCATATTCGGCATGGCCGCCGAGCCGCGCCGTGACCAGCGCGCCAACGGTGAGCTTTTGCTCCACTTCGGTTAGACCTGGCGTATAGGCTGCTTCCAGTTCGGCGGCGGGGCGCGCTGGATCGACGGCGAAGGCGCCGAAGAAATCGGCATCTTCGGGATCGACCACGGCACGGCTGGCGAACAGCTTGTCGAGCAGGCGCGGATAGCGATCCGGGACGAAAATGTAGACCTGGTCGCCGGCGGCGAGCCGGCCCATGTCCTGGAAGCGCATCGAACGGCCGTCACGCAGCACCAGCGAGGGTCGCGCCCAGCGTGGGATGCGCTCGCCGCGCGCCACCGGGCTGCCGGGTGCGACGCGATAGGCGAGAAGCTCGTGATGGGCCGAACCCGGCAATTCCAGCTCGACCTTGTCCAGCGGTCCGAGCCGCGCCGGCACGATCAAACCGAGGCGGCGCGCCAGCGGTCCGACCGTCCAGCCCTGGATGACCAGCGAAACCAGAACGATGATGAAGGCGGTGTTGAAGATGACACGGCCATTTTCCAGCCCGCCGAGCAGCGGGGTGATGGCAAGCAGGATCGACACCGCGCCGCGCAGGCCGACCCACGAGACAAAGGCGACTTCGGGGCGCGGCATGCGGAACGGGATCAGGCAGAGCCAGACGGCGACCGGCCGCGCCACGAACATCAGGAACAGGCCGAGCAGCACCGCCGGCACCATGATCGCCGGGAATTGCGAGGGCGTCGCGAACAGGCCGAGGATGAGGAACATGATGATCTGTGCCAGCCATGACATGCCGTCCTGGAAGCGCTTGAGGATGGTGACGGCGCGGATATCGGAATTGCCCGAGATGAGGCCGGCGATATAGACCGCCAGGAAGCCCGAGCCGCCAATGGCGCCGGCGGCGGCAAAGACCATCAACGACAAGGTCAGCACGAAGATCGGCAGCAGGCCATGGTCGAGATTGAGCCGGTCGACGAGACGCACGATGGCGAGGCCGCCGAGCACGCCGACGACAGCGCCAAGGCCCATGTTGAGGAGGAAGCCGAGGAAAAGGCTGGTGACCAGGACGTTGGTCTCGGGATTGGCATGAGCGGCGATGATCTCGACCAGCGTGATGGTCAGGAAGATGGCGATGGGGTCATTGGTGCCGGATTCCACCTCGAGCGTCGAGCGCACGCGTTCGCGCAGATTGATCTCGCCGGCACGCAGCAGGAAGAACACGGCGGCCGCATCGGTGGAGGCGACTGCGGCGCCGAGCAGGAAGGATTCCAGCCAGGTGAGGTCGAGCAGATAGTGGGCGGCGGCGCCGAACAGGCCGGTGGTCAGAATTACGCCGAAGGTCGCCAGCGACAACGCCGGGCCGGCTGCCTGCCGCAAGGCGTTGAGCGGCGTGCCGAAGCCGGAATCGAACAGGATGACGGCCAGCGCCAGTGAGCCGGCAAAATAGGCGATGCGGGCATTGTCGAACTGGATGCCGAGACCGTCGGTGCCGGTGGCGAGGCCAATGCAGAGGAACAGGAGCAGAAGAGGGGCGCCGAAGCGGAAGGCGATCAGGCTCGAAAACGCGGCGGCGACGACAAGCGCTGTGCCGACCAGCGTGACGAGATAGATCGCATGCTCCATCCTGAAATCAGCCCCTCAAATTCGTCTGTCTCCTGCTTTGCGAGAGAGTGGGGCGAAGACGTGACCAGTGCAAGGCGGCAGGGTGGCTTTTTGGCCTATGCCGCTGATTTTCGGATGTTTTGGCGCCCGGGACACAATTTGGGAAGGCGCAAGCTGCGCTCATGAAAAACGCCCGGGCAAAGCCGGGCGTTCCAAGTCTCGAAAAGAGTGCTTTGTGATCAGGCGATGGTCTTGCCGAAGGCGACCGATGTGTCGCCCATGCGGTTGGAGAAACCCCATTCATTGTCGTACCAGGAGAGCACCGATACGAAATTGCCGTCCATCACCTTGGTCTGGTCGAGCGCCATGATCGAGGAGCGCGGATCGTGGTTGAAGTCGATCGACACGTTCGGGTGATGAGTGACGCCGAGAATGCCCTTGAGCTTGCCGTTGGAGGCGGCGATCACCGCTTCGTTGATCTCCTGCGCCGTGGTCGACCGCTTGGCGATGAACTTGAAATCGACGACCGAGACGTTCGGGGTCGGCACGCGGATCGAGATGCCGTCGAGCTTGCCCTTGAGGTCGGGCAGCACCAAGCCGATCGCCTTGGCGGCACCGGTCGAGGTCGGGATCTGCGACAGCGCAGCGGCGCGGGCGCGGTAGAGATCCTTGTGCATGGTGTCCAGGGTCGGCTGGTCGCCGGTGTAGGAGTGGATCGTCGTCATCATGCCTTTTTCGATGCCGACCGTTTCGTGCAGCACGGCTGCCAGCGGCGCCAGGCAGTTGGTGGTGCACGAGGCGTTCGAGATGACGATATGATCCTTGGTCAACTGGTCGTGGTTGATGCCGTAGACCACGGTGAGGTCGGCGCCTTCGGCAGGGGCCGAAACGATGACGCGCTTGGCGCCGGCGGTCAGGTGTGCCGCTGCCTTGTCGCGGGCGGTGAAGATGCCGGTGCATTCGAGCGCGATGTCGATGCCGAGTTCCTTCCACGGCAACTGCGTTGGATCCTTGATCGCGGTGACCTTGAACGTCTCCTTGCCGACGGTGATCTGGTCGCCGGATACCGAGACTTCATGCGGGAAGCGGCCGTGCACGCTGTCATAGCGCAAGAGGTGCGCATTGGTCTCGACTGGGCCGAGGTCGTTGACGGCGACGACGTCGATGTCCTTGCGGCCGGATTCATGGATAGCGCGCAGGATGTTGCGGCCGATGCGGCCAAATCCGTTGATGGCAACTCTGACGGTCATAATTCTCTCCCTGGGAGTTGGAGGGCGGACGAGGGGTCTGCAGTTTCATAGCGGCGGAAGCAGAAAGAATCCAGCCGCACTGGCGTGGATTTAAATCGATTAAGTTGAGCCAGCCCGGCGAAGCCGTTTTCGCGGTTTCGCCGAACTGGCCCAGAATCTTACTTGGCGTGCAGGCGGGCTTCCGCCGCCTTGGCCGCGGCCTCGGCGGTAATGCCGAAATGCGGATAGAGTTGCTCGATCGTGCCCGACGCGCCGAAGCCGGTCATGCCGACGAAGATGCCGTCTGAGCCGATCAGATGATCCCATCCCTGGCGGATGCCGGCTTCGATCGCCATCTTGATCGGCGCATTGCCGATCGTCTTCTTGCGGTAGTCGTCGCTCTGCTGGTCGAACAGTTCGAAGCAGGGAACCGAGACGACGCGGGTCGGATGGCCGTGCTTTTCCAACAGCTCGCGCGCGCCAAGTGCGATCTCGACCTCGGAGCCGGTGGCGAAGATCGTTATCGCCGCCTCGCCGCTGGCGGCGGCCAGCTCATAGGCGCCCTGGCTGCTGAGGTTCTTGGCCGTGAATTCGGTGCGCACCGTCGGCAGGTTCTGGCGGGTCAGCGCCAAGGTCGACGGCGTCTTTTCCGACTCCAGGGCGATCTGCCAGCATTCCGCGGTTTCGACCGCGTCGGCCGGGCGGAAGACATTGTGGTTGGGGATCGCGCGCAATGCCGCCAGATGCTCGACCGGCTGGTGGGTCGGGCCGTCTTCGCCCAGACCGATGGAATCATGGGTCATGACGAAGATCGAGCGGATGCCCATCAGCGAAGCAAGACGCATTGACGGGCGGGCATAGTCGGAGAAGCACAGGAAGGTACCGCCATAGGCGATGAGGCCGCCATGCAGCGTCAAGCCATTGATGGCGGCCGCCATGCCATGTTCGCGAATGCCGTAGTGGACATAACGCTGGCCGTAATCGTCGGGCGTGATGTTCTTGGTCTGGCTGGTCTTGGTGTTGTTGGAGCCGGTCAGGTCGGCGGAGCCGCTTATGGTTTCCGGCACGGCGCCGTTGATGACCTCCAGCGCCATTTCCGAGGATTTGCGGGTGGCGACCTTCGGCTTGTCGGCCGACAGCTTCTTCTTGTAGTCGGCGATGACGGCGTCGAAATTCGACGGCAGCTTGCCGGCGAGGCGGCGTTCGAACTCGGCCTTCAACTTGGGCTCGGCCTTGGCCAGACGTCCCTCCCAGTCGGTGCGCGGC
>NZ_RZQE01000341.1:0-6422 GCF_004022955.1 Mesorhizobium sp. M7A.F.Ca.US.002.01.1.1
ATCCCGGAGAGCGTAAAAATTGAGTCTTTCCAACTTGTATATGCATGTATGTATTTTAGTCTTGACATCCGCTCCCGCTGACGCTGAAATATCCGCGCACTTCACCATGAAGTGGCAGGTAAGACGCCGAGGCACAGTGCCGCAAGAGCAGAAACCCGCAGTCTCACCGGACCGGCTACCTCAGTCAGAAAAAGCGGTCCGATCATCAAGGGGAACAAGGATGATGCGTAACCTAACAGGACAATTTCGCGCGCTCGTGATGGCCGCCGCCATCGGGCTCGCCGCCGCCCCGGCGGCCTACGCGGCCGATGCGGCCATTCCCACCACGCCCGAGGCAGGAGCGTTCAAGATCGGCATCGAGCCCTGGCTCGGCTATGGCCAGTGGCATGTCGCCGAGGCCAAGGGCTTGTTCAAGACGAACGGGCTGAGCGACGTCCAGATCGTCAACTTCGCCGAGGACAAGGACATCAATGCAGCACTTGCAAGCGGCCAGCTCGACGCCGCCAACATCGCCACCCACACGGCGATGGGCATGGTTGCGGCCGGCCTGCCGGTGAAGATCGTGCTGCTGCTCGACGTCTCCATGACCGCCGACGCGATCATCGCCGGCAAGGACGTCACCTCCATCGCAGACCTCAAGGGCAAGCAGGTGGCCTTCGAGGAAGGCACGACGAGCGACATCCTGCTCAAATACGCGCTCACCAGGAACGGCATGTCGATCGACGATGTGAAACCGGTTCCGATGCCTGCGTCCGACGCCGGCAGCGCCTTGATCGCCGGCCAGGTGCCGGTCGCGGTGACGTATGAACCGTACCTCACCGTCGCCATGGCGCAGAACAAGGACCTCAAGCTGCTGTTCACCGCCGGCGAGGATCCCGGCCTGATCAGCGACGTGCTGGTGGTGCGTGACGAGGTGATCAAGTCGCGGCCCGGCCAAGTGCTGGCCATGATCAAGAGCTGGGACGCAGCGCTCAAGGACTACAATGCCGATACGCCCGGTGGGCGCGCCATCATCGCCAAGGCTGTCGGTTCGGACGTCAAGGACCTCAACACCGCCTTTGACGGCGTGCGTTACTACTCACTCGCCGAAAACAAGGCGGCGCTGACCGGTGATTTCACCACCAAGACCTTCGCCGATGTCGAAGCCGCCGCCAAGAACGCCAAGCTGCTGCAGGCCGATGTGACGCCGGAGCAGATGATCGACCCGTCATTCGTCAAGGCGGCGGAATGACCAAGGCCGGATCGCGGTGGTGACGCAGATGCCCGGGGAGCGTCCCGCTCAAACGGATCCGGCTCGTCCCACGAAACAGGCGAGGCGTCGCCGATCCTCCGGCATCGGCGTGCCCATCGCCAGGTCGCGCTTCCTGGTGATCGCGGTGGCCGTGTTCGTCGGGCTCGGCCTTGCCTGGTGGGCGGCGACCGGACTGGGGTTGGTAAAGCCGATCTTCCTGCCATCGCCGGGCAGCGTCGCTATGCAGATCGCCAAGCTCGCGGCCGACGGCACGTTGTGGCTGGACCTCAAAGCCTCGATGTACCGTATCTCCATCGGCTTCCTCATCGCCTCGGCCCTGTCGATACCGATCGGCGTGCTGATCGGCAGTTTCCGTTCCTGGGAAGCGGCCATCGAGCCGCTGGTGGATTTCATCCGCTACATGCCGGTCGTCGCTTTCGTGCCGCTCTCCATCCTGTGGGCCGGCACCGGCGATTCGCAGAAATTCCTGATCATCTTTATCGGCACGTTCTTCCAGCAGGTGCTGATGATCATGGACAATGTAAAACGGGTTCCAGCCGATTTCATCGGCCTTGGGCGCACGCTAGGCCTGCCGGATCGCAAGATCCTGACGCGCATCGTCGTGCCCAGTGCCTTGCCGGGCATCTGGGATACGCTGCGCATCAGCCTGGGCTGGGCATGGACCTGGCTGGTGCTGGCCGAACTCGTCGCCGCCACTTCGGGGCTCGGTTATCGCATCACCGTGTCCCAGCGCTATTTCCAGACCAACACCATCATCGGCTACATCCTGCTGCTCGGCCTGCTCGGCCTCATCACCGACCAGGTGATGAAGGCGCTGGAAAAGGTGCTGTTCAAGCAAGAGGGCCGCTCGCAATGAGGTCCAGCCGATGAGCCCCAAATTGCGGATCGCCGGTCTCCACAAGAGCTTCGGCACGGGCGAGCGGCGCACGGAAGTACTGCGCGATATCAACCTCGATCTTGCCGACAACGAGTTCGTCTCCCTGGTCGGCACGTCGGGCTGCGGCAAGAGCACGCTGCTGTCGATCGTGGCCGGACTGCAGGACTTCGACGCGGGCGATCTCAGCATCGATGGCGCGCCGATCCTGCAGCCTGGTCTCGACCGTGGCGTCGTCTTTCAGTCCTACACGCTGCTTCCCTGGCTGACGGCGCGGCAGAACATCGAGTTTGCCCTCAAGGCCGCTGGTTACGATCGCCCGACCTGCCGCAGGATCGCGCTGGAGCATCTCGAACTCGTCAAGCTGTCTGGTAGTGCGGACCGCTATCCGGCCGAACTCTCGGGCGGCATGAAACAACGCGTCGCCATTGCGCGCGCGCTTTCCTACCGGCCCAAGATGCTGTTGATGGACGAGCCCTTCGGCGCGCTCGATGCCTTGACCCGGCATCAGATGCAGGAATTGCTGACCCAGATCTGGGAGGAACACAGGTTGACCGTCCTGTTTGTCACCCATGATGTGGAGGAGGCCGTCTATCTGTCGGACCGCATCGTCGTCATGGGCATCGGCCCGGGACGTATCACGCAGACATTCAACGTGGATATCGAGCGCCCGCGCCGCGAAGAGGTGATGGAAAGCCCTGTATTCATGGATCTGCAACGCGGCGTGCACAAGGCCATCCGCGAGGGGTCAAGACGCCCGGAAATGGCCTAGGCGCCTGCGGTCGTTTGCAGGTCCAATCACGTCGCCTTGCCGACTGCCGCGTCCAGTTCCAGCTCGCCTTCGGAAATGTCGTCGAACGAGGCGTAGTTCATGTTGTAGAGGCGGGCGTAGAGGCCTTTTCTTGCCATCAGCTGTTCGTGGTTGCCGCTTTCGACGATCTCGCCGTTCTGCAGCACGATGATGCGGTCGGCGCCGCGGATAGTGGCCAGACGGTGGGCGATGACCAGCCCGGTGCGGCCTTCCAGCAGCGTGATCAGCGCCTTCTGGATCAGCATCTCGGTGTAGGAATCGATGCTGGCCGTGGCTTCGTCGAGCACCAGGATCTTTGCATCCGCCACCAGCGCGCGCGCGAAGCTGATCAGCTGGCGCTGGCCCAGCGAGAGATTGCCGCCGCGCTGCTCGAGTTCGGTATCGTAGCCATCTGGCAGGTTCTCGATGAAATCGTGCGCGCCGACGGCTTGTGCGGCTCGGACCACCTCCTCGCGGCTGGCTGATGTCTTGTGGTAGCGGATGTTTTCCAGCACCGAGCCGGAAAACAGGAACGGCTCCTGCAGCACCATCGCGACCTGATCGCCGAGCGAATCCTGGGTCAGGTCACGCACATCATGGCCGCCGACCAGAACCTCACCCGACCAGACATCGTAGAAGCGGTGCACCAGCGCCATCGAGCTCGACTTGCCCGATCCGGTCGGACCGACCAGGGCCACGGTCTCGCCCGGATTGACGCGGAAGGAGATGTTCTTCAGCACCGGCTGGTTCGGCCTATAACCGAAAGTGACGTTCCTGAACTCGACCGAGCCGTCCATGTCGCGCGACAGCGCCACCGCACCTTGCCTGTCGCTGACGTCGACCGGTACGTCGAGCACTTCGGAGATGCGCTGGCCCGAAGCCATGGCGCGCTGCATGACGCTGTACTGCATGGTCAGCGAGCGGATCGGGTCGAAGAAGCGCTGGATGTAGAACAGGAACGCCACCATGACGCCGATGTCGAGGCTGTGCGAGAGCACCATCGACCCGCCGACGACGATGACAGTTGCCATGGCGATGCCGGTCAGCGTGTCGACGATCGGCACCATTACCTGCGCGTATTTCGCCGACCTCAAATGGGCATTGAGGTTGGCCAGCACCTTTTCGTCGTAGAGGTCGAAATTGACGTGCTGGCGCTCGAGGCTCTGCACCGTGCGCACGCCATGGATGCCTTCGGCCAGTGCGCCGTTGGCGATCGAGTTGGTTTCGTGCGCGGCCATGAAGGCGACCTTGGCGCGCGGCAGCCAGAAAAGGCGCACGATGAACAGCACCGGCATGGTCGACAGCGTCAGCAGGCCCAGCCGGAAATCGAGCCACAAAAGCACGCTGACAATGCCGAACAACAGCACGATGTCGCCTACCGACATCACCGATGTTTCGAGGAATTCCTGCATCGAATTTGACGTCGCCCTGCAGGCGCGACATCAGCCGCCCGACCTCGGTCTTGTCCATGAAGCTCAGCGAGACCCGTTGCAGATGGCTGAACATGGCGCGGCGCAGGTCCGACAGCACGTTTTCGGCCACCTTGCCGACGACGCTTTCCTGCACATAGCTGGCAGCATAGTTGATCAGGATGATCACGGCGAAAGCGCTGATCGCGGCGATCATCACCGATTGGTCGAGCTTGCCAGCCGTCATGCCGTGGTCGATGGCGTAGCGGATGACCAGCGGGATCGCCAGTTGCGTCAGCGTGAACACCAGCACCGCGGCGACTGAGATGAAAATCCGGTTCTGATAAGGCCTCACGAAGCTCCAGATACGCCGCACGATGCGCGGGTCATAAGCTTTGCCGAAGACCTCTTCGTCGTCGCGGTGCGAGCCCACGACCGCCTTTGTCGGTGGCCCGCTGGTGTCTTCCTTCTCGTCGTCGGCCGGTGTCTGCATCACGCGGCTCCCGCCACGGGCCGCTCATCGTCCGGCCGCAACTGCAGGTCATGGAGCGCGCGGTAGCGTCCACCGAGCGCCAGCAACTCCTCATGCGTGCCGCGCTCGACGATCCGGCCGCCCTCGACGAACAGGATCTGGTCGGCATGCATCAGCGAACTCAGCCGGTGCGAGATGATGAGTGTCACGCGATCCCTGGCGAAGCGTTTCATCGCTGCCCGGATACGCTGTTCGGTGCCGGCGTCGATGGCCGCGGTGGAATCGTCGAAGACCAGCACGGACGGCCGCAGCATCAGGCTGCGGGCGATGGTCAGGCGCTGCCGCTGGCCACCGGAAAGCGACGCGCCGCGCTCGCCGACGACTGTGGTGTAACCGGCTGGGAGGCCCATGATGTAATTGTGCAATTGGGCGTACTCGGCTGCCTGCCCGATGCGGGTCTCGCGCGCCCAGGGATTGCCGTAGGCGATGTTGTTCTCGATCGAGGTGGTGAACAGGAACGCGTCCTGCTGCACGACGCCGACCGCCTTGCGCAACGATTGCAGCGTCACCTTGCGGATGTCCTGGCCGTCGATGGTTATCGCGCCTGAGGTGACGTCGTAGAAGCGCGGGATCAGGTGCGCGATGGTCGACTTGCCGCTGCCTGGCGGGCCGACGATGCCGATGGTCTCGCCGGACCTCGCCTCGAAGGAGATGCCCGACAGAGTCGGCCGGTCGCCCGCGCCCTCGTAGCGGAAGCCGACATTGTCGAAGCGCAGCACGCCATCGGTGACGACGAGATCCTTGGCGCCGGGCGCGTCCTCGATGTCGAGTTCGGCGTCGAGCAGTTCGAATAGCCGGCTGCCGCAGGTCGAGGCGCGCGCGAAGGAATTGACCATCAGCCCGAGCTGGCGCACCGGCATCTGCAGGATGGTCATGAAGGTAAGGAACTGGGCGAGCGTGCCGACGCTGATCTGACCCGCGATCACCTTCTGGCCGCCGAACCAGAGCACCAGCCCCATGGCGGCCAGGAAGGAAAAATTCATGGCGCTGGTGTTGGAGACGCGGATGTCGACGCGCTGATTGGCGAGGTCCAGCGCATCGCGCTTGGCGCGGTCGAATTTTTCCAGCTCATGCCGCTGTGCCGCAAAGGCCCGCACGACGCGGATGCCGCCGAGGTTCTCATCCATCACCCGGCTCAGCACAGACAGCCGCTCCTGCAACGTCAGCCAGGTGCTGCGCAGTTTGAGCTGGGTGACCGAGGACCGCCAGGCAACGAACGGCACGAAGCTCAGGCTGAGCAGCCCGAGCATGAGATCGGTGCTGATCAGGAGATAGGCGCCGACGCCGATCAGCACGCCGAGCAGCACCACACGCAAAATGCCGGTGGAGAAGAACATGCGCACGCCGTCGAGATCGAGCAGGCCGAGCGTGATCAAATCGCCGGTGTGGACCCTGTCGTGGTAGGCGAAGCTCAGGCGCTGGACCTTCTCGTAGAAGGCCAGCCGCAGTTCATAGCCGGTGCGATGACCGACGGCCTCGCCATAGTAGTTCTGCGCCATGGTGAAGAGGCCGCGCAGGATCGAGACGACGAGCAGCGTCAGCGCCGTGTTCCACAGCGCCTGTTC
>NZ_RZQE01000342.1:0-6411 GCF_004022955.1 Mesorhizobium sp. M7A.F.Ca.US.002.01.1.1
ATCTTGAGCCCTGGGAGCATGCCGATGGCGCCGCAGGTGCGGAAGGGCAAGCGCCGGCGGATGGCGGAGCCAAAGCCGCCGAGCCAGAGCTCCCTTATCCCGGTTCGGATGCGCCGCCCAACCGCGCCAAAACCTTCGACTACGGTTTCGACGACGCGTCGGCAGCGCAGACCGACGGCAACAAGGCAAAACCCGAGACACGGGACGAGAAAATGGCGCCAGCCCCTGAAAAGCGTGGCGGCCTCAACGGCATCGCCGCCGGCATCATCGGCGGCGTCATCGCGCTGGTCGGCGCCGGCGGGCTGCAATTTGCCGGCCTGCTCGGCGCGCCGGGTTCCGGTGCCGGCGTCTCGCTCGATGGCGTCAATGGCGACATCGCCTCGCTGAAGACCGAAATCGCCGGCTTGAAGGACGCCGGCGGCAATGGCGATGCAGCGGCGAAGATGGTCGGGCTGTCCTCGGGCCTGGAGCAGGTCAAGGCCGATGTCGCGGCGCTGAAATCGGCTGTCGAGAAAGGTGGAGCAGGCGACGCGGCCGGCGTCACCGCACTGGGCGACAAGGTCGCGCAGATCGAGACGGCGGTCGCCGCCCTCGGCAAGGCGGGCAGCTCGGCGCCGGTCGATCTTGGTCCGCTCACCGAAAAACTGGCAGGCCTCGACGCGCAGGTGAAGTCGGCCGGCGAGGCGGCGACCGCGCAGGATGGCCGGCTGAAAGCGCTGGAGCAGTCTGTGTCGCAGCTGTCCGGCAAGGTCGAGGCGGCGGCGGGACAGCCGAAGATCGCGCTTGCCATCGCGGCTTCGGCCTTGAAGGCGGCGCTTGAGCGTGGCGGGCCGTTTTCGGCCGAACTCGAAACCCTCGCCGCGATTTCGCCTGATGCGCCGCAGCTTGCGGCACTGCGCCCCTATGCCGAAAAGGGCGTTCCAACCCGCGCCGAGATCGCATCGCAGGCTGATGCCGCCGCCAATGCCATGGTCACGGCGGCAACGCCTGTCGATGAGAATGCCGGCTTCGTTCAGAGCCTTCTGTCGAGCGCGCAATCGCTGGTCAAGGTCAGGCCGATCGGCGCCGTCGAAGGCGCCGGCGCACCGGAAACCGTCGCGCGCATGGAGGCGGCGGTCAACCAGGGCGACTACGCCAAGGCACTCAGCGAGTATGAAACGCTGCCCGAGGCCGCCAAGGCCGCGGGCGCCGACTTTGCCGGCAAGCTGAAGGCGCGCATCGAGGTCGAAACCCAGGTCGATGCGCTGATCTCGGGCGCGATGAAGGCATGAGGGCAACACAATGATCCGCCTGCTCGCCTTCCTCATCGTCGTTTTCGCGCTCGGGTTGGGCTTTGCCTGGCTGGCCGACCGGCCGGGCGACATGGTCGTCACTTTCAACGGCTATCAATACCAGGTCAGCCTGATGGTGGCGGCGGTGGCTGTCGTTGCCGTGGTCGCTGCGGTGATGATCCTGTGGTGGCTGCTCAAGGCGCTGTGGAACAGCCCTTACACCATCTCGCGCTATTTCCGTGTCCGCCGCCGCGATCGTGGCTATCAGGCGCTGTCGACCGGCATGATTGCCGCCGGCGCCGGTGATGGCGCGCTGGCCCGCAAGAAGACCAAGGAAGCCGCCAAGCTGATCCGTTCCGACCAGGAGCCGCTGATCCACCTGCTCGAAGCGCAGGCGTCGCTGCTCGAAGGCGATCATGAAGGCGCGCGGCAGAAATTCGAGAGCATGCTCGACGATCCCGAAATGCGGCTGCTGGGTTTGCGCGGGCTTTATCTGGAAGCCGAACGGCTCGGCGACCGCAACGCCGCCAGGCATTATGCCGGCCGCGCCGCCGCTGTGGCGCCGCAACTGGCCTGGGCGGCGGAATCGACGCTGGAAGAGCTGACCGCGCGCGGCGACTGGGACGGCGCCCTGAAACTCGTCGACGCGCAGAAAGCGACACGGCAGATCGAACGCGATGCCGCCAACCGCCGCCGCGCCGTGCTGCTGACCGCCAAGGCGCAGGCGCTTGCCGACAGCGATCCCGCCGCCGCCAGGACGGCCGCGATCGAGGCGAACAAGCTCAGGCCCGATTTCGCGCCTGCCGCCGTGGCCGCCGCGGCCGCACTGTTCAAGCAGAACGATGTGCGCAAGGGCTCGAAGATACTCGAGGCGGCGTGGAAGGCCGAGCCGCATCCGGAGATCGCCGAGCTCTATACCCATGCAAGGCCGGGCGACGCGGTGCTCGACCGCCTCAACCGGGCGAAGAAGCTGCAGGAGATGAAGAAGAACCACGCCGAATCGTCGATGACGGTGGCGCGCGCCGCGCTCGACGCGCAGGATTTCGCGACCGCCCGCCGCGAGGCCGAGGCGGCGATCCGGATGGACCGTCGCGAGGGCGCCTATCTGCTGCTCGCCGACATCGAGGAGGCCGAGACCGGCGATCAGGGCAAAGTTCGGCAGCTGTTGTCCAGGGCGCTGCGGGCGCCGCGCGATCCGGCCTGGGTCGCAGACGGCGTGGTATCGGAACGCTGGGCTCCGGTATCGCCGATCACCGGCCGGCTCGACGCCTTCGAGTGGCGCGCGCCGATGGAGCGTCTTGGCCAGTTGATCGACAGCCATGATGACGCGCCAGCGGGTGCGGCACCGGTTATTGAAGCATTGGCAAAGCCGACGAGCGAAAAAAGGCCGATCGAAGTGATCGACGACGCCGGTGGCGAGACGTCGGCGGGCAAGCAAGCTGAAAGTCGCGAAGAAGATCATGTCAGGCCAATCACGGCAGCGGCCTTCGCCGCGGTGCCGAGCGATGCCGAAGGCGTCGAGCCGGCCGAGGAGCTTGCGCGGCTGCCGGACGATCCCGGCGTCGATCCGGACGAGGAAGCGGAGAAATCGCCGCGCCGGTTTCGGTTGTTTTGAGTTGGGCAGGCCGTCAGGCCGTTGGGGTATGGATCTATGTTTGAACGCGTTCTGTCGTTTCTCAGGGATTTGCCGGCCGGTGCCGGCACGCATGCCAGCACGGACGATCCGCGTGTCGCCGCCTCGGCGCTGCTCTACCATGTGATGAACGCCGATGGCGTGCGCCAGGATGTCGAGTGGGAGCGGTTCAAGGCGGTGCTGGCCGAGAGCTACTCGATCAGCGGCGCCGAACTCGAAGCGTTGGCCGCTGCCGGCGAGCGGGCCGACAACGAGGCGATCGATCTCTATGCCTTCACCAGCGTCCTGAAGCGCCATCTCGATGCCGATGCGCGCAAGGCCTTCATCGGCCTGATGTGGGAAATCGTCTATGCCGACGGCGAGTTGCACGAGCTCGAGGACAACACCGTCTGGCGCGTCGCCGAGCTGATCGGCGTCGAACGCCACGATCGCGTCGAGGCGCGCCGCAAGGCGGCGGCGCACGCGCCCGGCGCCACCGGAACATCGAGCGACGAATAGGATCTTCGCCTTCCCATGCCACGCCAAACGAGTTCGAAGCCAAAGATCCTGATCGTGCTGCATCAGGAGAGTTCGAGCCCGGGGCGTGTCGGCCATATGTTGCTGGAAGAAGGTTTCGATCTCGACATCCGCCGGCCGCCGCTTGGCGACGCCTTGCCCGAAACACTGGACGACCACGCCGGCACGGTGGTGTTCGGCGGCCCGATGAGCGCCAATGACGACGACGAGTTCGTCCGCCGCGAGACCAACTGGCTGGAAATACCGCTGAGGGAGAACCGGCCATGTCTCGGCATCTGTCTCGGCGCGCAGATGCTGGTCAACTGTCTCGGCGGCAAGGTCGAGGGTCATGGTGAAGGGCTGGTCGAGGTTGGCTGGTATCCCCTGAAGGCGACCGAAGCCGGCAAGCAACTGATGCACTGGCCGGAGATGGTCTACCAGTTCCACCGCGAGGGTTTTTCGCTGCCCAGGGACGCGACGCTGCTGGCGACGGCCGAAACCTATCCCAACCAGGCCTTCCGCTACGGCGACAATGCCTGGGGCATCCAGTTCCATGGCGAACTGACCAGGGTGATGATGCAGCGCTGGGTGGTGCGCGGCGCGCATCGCTTCGAATTGCCCGGTGCCCAGCCCGGCCGCGATCATCTCGGCGGCCGGCTGATCTGGGACATGCATCTCAAGCGCTGGCTGGACGAGTTTTTGCGGATGATCTTCGGCAAGCCGAGCAGATAGCTGAACCGTCGTCTGAACGGATTTCAGGCGACCCGCTTTAGGTCTTTGTCTTCATGCATGTCGTTCTCCCAAAACCGGGGCCACTTTTGGGCGACATGCATTAAGGTTCGAGCACCGGCCGCAGGAAGCTGCGCTCGTAGCTGAGAATGCTGCGATTGCGTTTTTCCATTTCGAACACTTCCTGGCATTCCGGGTCGGCAGCCATCCGTTTGCGATAGTCCTCGTAGTCGGCAAGGCTCGGGAAGCTGAACATGGCATAGGCGATGTTGCTCGCCCCTTCGCTTGGAAGGAAATAGCCGTGATGGTTTCCGCCGAGGCGGTTGACCAGAGCTATCCAGCGACGACCATAATCTTCGAACTCGGCAAGCTTGTAGGGGTCGATGACGTATTTCAGGTAGCAAGTGATCATGAGAGCTCCTGTGGCATGGGCTAGGCACGTCGGCTGTCAACCGTGGGAAGATCAGTTGCGCCCGTTGAGGTGGCGCACCTTGCGCAGTTGCGGAAACAGCACCACCCACAGGCCCGCGACGGCGATGGCGCCGATGCCGCCGATCACCACGGCCGGCACCGTGCCGATCAGTGCGGCCATCGTGCCGGCGCGGAATTCGCCGACCTCGTTGGAGGCGCCGACAAAGACCTGGTTAACGGCGTTGACGCGGCCGCGCACCTCGTCGGGCGTCCACAGCTGGATCAGCGTCTCCCTGATGTAGACGCTGAACATATCGGTGGCGCCAAGGAAGACCAATGCCACGATCGACAGCCAGGTGATGGTCGACAGGCCGAAAACCACGGTGAAGGCGCCGAACGAGGCTGCGGCGGCCAGCATGATCATGCCCGCGTGGTTGCGAAGTGGATGCCCGGCCAGCCAGATGGCGACGCAAATGGCGCCGATGCTGGGCGCCGAGCGCAGCAGGCCGAGGCCCCACGGGCCGAGCTGGAGGATGTCGCGCGCATAGACCGGCAGCAGCGCCGAGGCGCCGGACAGGAGCACGGCGAACAGATCGAGCGAGATGGCGCCGAGCACGATCTTCTCGCTCCAGATGTAGCTGAACCCGCCGAGCAGGTGCTGCATCGTCGGCTTGTCCGACTCGGTGCGCTGCGACGGCTTCGGGATGGTGAAGATCAGCAGCCCGGACACAAGCATCAGGACAGCGGCGGTTCCGTAGGCCGCTTCCGGCGACACGCCGTAGAGCAGGCCGCCGGCGACGGGTCCGACGATGGTCGCCGTCTGCCAGGCCGATGAATTCCAGGCGATGGCGTTGGCGAAATCCTGAGGCGGCACCAGATTGGCGAACAGCGAGGCCGAGGCCGGACCGAAGAAGGCGCGGGCGACGCCGAACATGGCAAGCACGCAGAAGATCGGCAGCGGCCCGCTGATGCCGCGCAGCGCCAGGAACAGCAGCGCCAGCGCGCACATCGCCTCCACCACGACCGCCAGCGCCATGATCAGGCGGCGGCCGAAGCGGTCGGCGACGACACCGGTGACCAGCACCAGAAGCAGCGACGGCAGGAATTGGACGATGCCGACCAGGCCGAGATCGAGCGGGTCGCGGGTCAAATCGTACATCTGCCAGCCGACCGCGACGGACACGATCATGGTGGCGAATGTGGTGAGGAAACGCGCCGCCCAATAACTCAGGAAGGAGCGGTGGCGGAACGCGGCATAGCGCTGGTCCGGTGATATCTGTTCGGCGGTCATGATTTAAGAGGCCCCTTTGCAGTGGCGTCAGCTGGCGGGGCACTTCCACGATGGGCGCTGGTCCGGCTGGCGGAACTTTTAGCTCAGTTCGCCGCGGATATGCGTCAAAATCAGTGCTGGATCAAGGAATTTTCAGCCCGTTCCATCGCCGGCACGCGGAAGTTACTGCCGCAGCGCGACGGAGATGGCGTCGAGGCCGCCGCGCAATTCGGCTTCCGTCGGCCAGCCGAAGCCGACGCGGAAGAAGCGTTTTTCCATCTCGAACCAGTGGCCGGGTCCGACATAGGTTCCATGGTTCTCCAGCAGGTTCGCATAGAACCGGTCGAGGTCGAAGCCGGGTTCGACATCGAGGCGCGGGAAGCCTACGACACCGCCTTCGGGCCTGATCCAGTCGACCAGCGGTTCGCGGTCGATCCAGGCCTGGACGATGTCGCGGCGCTTGGCCATTTCGGGCAGCAGTGTCGCCAGGAAGGCGTCCCGGCGCTCGAGCATGCCGCGGGCAATGCCTTCGTCGATGACGCTGCCGCAGATGCCAATCTGCTCCTTTGCGGCGAGGAATTTTTCCTGAAGCACCGCATCCC
>NZ_RZQE01000343.1:0-6404 GCF_004022955.1 Mesorhizobium sp. M7A.F.Ca.US.002.01.1.1
GCTTCAGCCGATCGGCAAAGGCGAGGTGTTCCTCGCCTTGCGCGAAATAATGCAGCTCGTGCGCAAGCTCCTGGTTCTTCAGCGCCTGCGCCATGGCGAGCAGCGGCGTGATGCCGATGCCGCCGGCGACGAACAGCGTCTTGATCGCATCGCGGCGCAGCGGGAAGTTGTTGCGTGGCTCGGAAATCGCCAGCACGTCGCCCTCTCGCACCGTCTCATGCATGCATTTCGAGCCACCCTTGGAGTCCCGTTCCAGCTTGACGCCGATGGTGAAGCTGTCGGTTTCACCGGGACCGTTGGTGATCGAATACTGCCTGATCTCGCCATTGGGCATGTGGACGTCGATATGGGCTCCAGGCTGGAACGTCGGCAGGATGCCCTTGATCGGACGAAGCTCGAAGCCTGCGATCCCGTCGGCGGTCTGCCATTTTCTGGCCACGCTGACACGCAGCGCAGCCTTGCGGCCATGCGTGGTCACCTCAGGCATTTCGGCGAGTTCGGCCGAGACCCGTTCGTAGACCGGCTCGAGCGGCGCCGGCGCCGGCGCGTTCGCCACGTCGCGCTCGACCTCGTCGCGCAGCTTGGAAAGCCGCTCATTGTGGTGACGCAGAATGGCAATGCGCGCGGCGCCCTCGGCCTCCTGATCGAGCACGCCGCGGATCACCGAACGGTTGGAATCGACCGGCTGCACGAAGAAAACGCCCTGCGTCTCGGCGCTGCTGGCTCGCGAGCGAAGCGCCACAGCGAAATCCTGGGCGGCTTCGACGAGAATGTCGGCGCCCTCGCCATCGATCGCTCCGTTGGGTTGAAAGCGATAGGCTCTCAGCCTCTCGACGACTTTGTCGGCCGGCGCGTTGACCGCGATGCCGCGCAAGGCGAGGAGCTTGCCTTCGGCGAGGCCGGCAATCTCAGGCACCTCCCCGCGCGGCTCTTCCGAGGACCAGACCAAGCCATAACGTTCGACCGCCGGAAAAGTGCGGTTGGTGATGGTGCGGGCGGGTGCATCGGCCGGATGAGCCGGGATATAGGTGCAGCCAGCGGTGCGGTTCGAATAACGCCAGCCGTGATACTGGCATTTCAGTTCGCGCCCGTCATTGATGCCGATCGACAGCCTGACGCCGCGATGCAGGCAGCGGTTCTCCCAGATGTTGACGTAACCGTCATCGGCCCGCCACACGGCGAATTCCCGGCCGAGCAACTGGCCGTGGAAAACGTGGCGAAACGGCAAATCATGGGCAGCGGCGATCGGATGCCACCGGCTTCTGGCTTCTTCCAACATCAATCGTCTCCAAAATGTCTGTCAGGCTGCAGCCGGGATGACCCCGTAGGTCACGCCCTTCTGGCTGAGCCAGCGCCGGTAGGCGATGGCCGACTTGTCAGCGCGGATCGGCGTCTCGGCGCGCGGATCGAGCGGCAGGCGCTTCGGCACCTGGTTTTCCAGGATCGGCTTGTCCTGGCCGAAGATCGTCTGCTGGAAACGCTTGATCACCTTGTCTTCATTGTCTTCGTCGAGCACGCAAAGCAGCATGTGGGCGCGCACATGCTCCTGGTCGACCGGCTGCAGGAAGACGGCGATGACATCGCGCCGGGTCTCGTCGACCGGGCTCGATTTATAGAGCACCGAGCAATAGGGATGCGGCACGCGATAGACGTAGTCGACGTCGGCGCCGCCATCGGACGCCGTCGACGCCATCGGCTGGAAGAAGCGGCAGCGCGTGGCCAGGATCTCGTCACGATCGACGGAGATCTCGACGTCGTATTCCTTGACTTCGGTATGCGGCTCGACGCCGAGTATGTCGGTATGCACATAGGGGAAGTGGCCCATGTCGAGAAAGTTCTCGATGGCGCGCGGCGCCGAGACGTTGACGCCGAACGTTGCCGCATTGAGCTTACGGCGGTCCGGCTCTTGATATTCGGGGATCGGGAACAGCTCGGCCGGCGGCGACCCGAGCGAAGTCCAGACATAGCCATAGGCGCTTATTGCAGGCAGCCTGTCGGCGGGTGGAATATGGTCAGCCCTTTGCACATCGGGACGCGAGCGCCAGACGACGGGCTCGCCATCCGCGTCCACCGCAAAGCTGAGGCGCTCCTCGAGCAGAACGGTCTCCTGGACGGCGCCGGGAGCAGCTTCCGCGATGGCGCCCACGGGATGCCAGAGATTGAGGATCACGGGATCAGCGCATTTCGTCATCATGTTATCCCTTCAAATACCCTCGGACGTCATCAGATCTGTGCCGGTATCGCACCATAGGTGACCGCCCTGTCACGCAGCCAGCGCCGATAGGAAACCGAGACGGCATCGGCGCGGATCGGGGTCTCGGCGCGCGGATCGAGCGGCAGGCGCTTGGGGACCTGGTTTTCCAGGATCGGCTTGTCCTGCGCGAAGATCAATTGCATGAAACTGCGCACCGTCGCCGCGTCCATGCCCTCCTTGAGGTAGCAGAGATAAGGATGCGCGACGCAGTTCTCCTCGTCGACCGGCTGCACGAACAGCGTGATGACATCCAGCCTCCCCTTCTGGATCGGATTGCTCTTGTAGAGCGCCACCGTATAGGGCCGGATCACCTTGTAGATGTACTCGACGACGAACCCTTCCTTCGCGGTCGGCGACGCGATGGGCTGGTAGAATTTGCATTCGGTCGCCAGCACCTCGTCCTGGGGCGTGATTTCCACCTTGTAAGGCACGACCTCGGTATGCGGCTCCTCGCCGAGCCAGCCGGTGTGGATGAAGGGGAAATGCCCCATGTCGAGAAAATTCTCGACGGCGCGAAGGCCCGACACCTTGACCGCGATCGAGCCGCCGCTGACCAGATGTCGATCCGCCTCGTTGGCCTCGGGGATGTAGATGATGTCGCGCCAGGGTTTGTCCAGACAGGTCCAGACGAAGCCATAGCGCTCGGCGCTCTTCAACACGTCGCCGGTATCGTTGCGAACGACTTCGATCTTGTCTGAATGTTTGCGAACGACGAGATCGACCCCAAGCAGACGGGTCGAAAAGGGCACATCCTGGCTGAGCGATTCCTGGTCAGCGACGATATGCCAGTCGTTCAGAAGCTCGCGGTCGACGCAACGGGTTGCCATCGGCATCCCTCCCAACTCGGCTAGCCCTTCACCACGAACCTAGCCTGACGTTTCGCAATGACGAAATCACAAGATTGGATACCAATCAATGATTTTTTGTCAGCCAAAATCATTTTTTGTGTTGACAGACTATGATGATTGAATTCCGATATGGAAAACCTGAACCTGGGATATGGCACATCCCGAAGCGTCATGTCTTCATCATGGAAAGCCTGCTGATCATGTCGTCGCAAAGGCGGAGAACCGTGCCTTGAGCAGCCGCTCCCAGACGATCGCGGACACGCTGACCCGCGCCATCATCGACCATCGGCTGGTGCCCGGCTGCAAGCTCGGCGAGCGCGAGCTTGCCGAGATATTCGATGTCAGCCGCATCGTGGTGCGTCAGGCCCTGATACGGCTCGCCGATGACGGGCTGGCGCAGATCGAGCGCAACCGCGGCGCCTTCGTCGCCAGGCCAAGCATGCAGGAGGCAATGGAGATTTACGACGCGCTGACCCTTGTCGAACAGGGGGTGGCGGCCCAGCTCAGCGATCGCCTTGGCCCCGCCGGATGGGCCGAGCTGCGCCAGCATGTCGAACGCCAGCGCCAGGCAGTCGCCGCCGGCAACGATGCGCTGGCCGACGTGCTCGGCCAGGAATTCCACACGGTGTTCGTGCGCCTTAGCCGCAACAAGGTGATGCAGGAAATCCATGCCCAGCTGGTGCGCCGCACGACGTTGCTGCGCTCGCTCATTTCAGCCGATTTCGACTATTGCAATCTGCTCGACGATCATTCGAGGGTCGTCGACCTTCTGGAAAAGGGCCGCCTGAAACAGGCCATGGACCTGATCGACACGCATCACCGCACCGTGGTGCGCGGCTACATCATGGATCGCGAGGTGTTTCCGGAGATGACGCCTGCCGAAGCGCTCGCACCCTATCTCGACGGCAAGGCCGACGGAGCGACGATATCGGCTGGATTGAGGCAGGCAAAACCATCCGGGAATGGCGACGGCGCGGCGCACGCGCACGTCCATCTCCCTAACAAAGACCGGGCATCGACAAGCCGGGCATCAACCAAAAAAACCAACAGAGGGTTACCGACATGAACGACCTGACAAGACGCGGATTCCTGAAATACAGCGGTGCGCTGGGTGCTGCGCTCGGTGCCGGAGGGCTGAGCACGGTCGCCAAGGCTCAAGAGGTGCTCAAGATCGGCGTCGTCTACGTCTCGCCGATCGCCGAAATCGGCTGGACCAAGCAGCACAGCCTTGGCGTCGAGGCGATCAAAGCCGCGTTCGGCGACAAGGCCGAACTCACCGTCATCGACAACATCTTCATGCCGCAGGATGCGGAGCGCATTTTCCGCGAGCTGGCCAGCGCCGGCAACAAACTGATCTTCGGCACCAGCTTTTCGCACGGAACGCCCATGCAGAAAGTGGCGCCGCGGTTCCCCAAGGTGGCTTTCGAACATTGCTCCGGCATCGTCCACCTTGCCAATCTGGGTACCTTTGAAGCCAAATATTACGAGGGCACTTTCGTCGCCGGCGCGGCCGGCGGCTACATGTCGAAATCGGGCAAGATTGGTTTCATCGGCGGCTTTCCGATTCCGGATATCGTCGGCCCGGCCAACGCGCTGCTGCTCGGTGCGCAAAGCGTCAATCCGAACGCCACCTGCAACGCCATCTTCCTCAATTCCTGGTTCGATCCGGGCAAGGAGAAGGAGGCCGCCAAGACGCTGCTTTCGCAAGGCTGCGATGTCATCTGCTCGATGACCGACACGGCGACGGGCGTCCAGGTCGCGGGTGAAGGCGGCGCCTGGTCGATCGGCTACGCCAGCGACATGGCCAAGTTCGCTTCGGGCAAACAGCTGACGTCCTTTGTCCTCGACTGGACCAGCGACTATGTCGGCGCCGCCAAGGCCGTCGCCGCCGGCACCTGGAAGCCGGAAGTGCGCTGGGATGGACTGGCAGCGGGCGTCGTGAAGATGGCGCCCTACAATGACGGCATACCGGCCGACACCAAGGCCAAGCTGAAGCAGCTCGAGGCCGACATCGGCAGCGGCAAGGTGCACCCCTATGGCGGCGAGTTGAAGGACCAGGCCGGCAACCTCAAGGTCGCTGCAGGCTCCGTCCTGGCCGATGACGATGTTCGCGGCATGAACTGGTTCGTCAAAGGCATGATCGGCAAGCTGAGCTGAACGCCATCAAAGAACCAGGGAGGCGCCGAGACCGACCTTCGGCGTCTCCCTGCCTGGTTCCCGTCCAACCTCGCTTCACGCCACGGCAGGACCCGCCATGCATCCGCGTCTAGAACTGCGCAACATCTGCAAGCGCTATCCCGGCGTCGTCGCCAATGACGACGTCTCGCTGTCTATCCAGCCCGGCGAAATCCACGCCGTGCTGGGCGAAAACGGCGCCGGCAAATCGACCCTGATGAAGATCATCTATGGCGCGGCACAGGCCGATTCCGGCGAGATCTTCTGCGACGGCAATCCGATCGCGGCGCACAACCCGGCGACGTCGCGCGCGCTCGGCATCGAGATGGTCTACCAGCACTTCGCGCTGTTCGAATCCGTTTCAGTGGTCGAGAACATTGCGCTCTCGGCAAGCAGCGCCTTCGATCTGCCCTCGCTTGCCGCCAAGATCCGCGAGCTTTCGCTTCGCTACGGTATGCCGATCGATCCGCATCGCCAGGTGCATGACCTCTCTGTCGGCGAGCGGCAGCGCGTCGAGATCGTGCGCTGCCTGCTGCAGGCGCCCAAGCTTCTGATCCTCGACGAGCCGACTTCCGTGCTGACGCCACAGGCGGTGGTCAAGCTGTTCGAGACGCTTCGACAACTCGCCGCTGAAGGCTGCAGCATCGTCTACATCAGCCACAAGCTCGACGAGGTGCAGGAGCTCTGTGACACCGCAACCGTGCTGCGCAACGGCAAGGTCACCGGCACCGCTCGGCCGAAAGAGACGACCTCGCTCGAGCTCGCCCGCATGATGGTCGGCTCGAAGCTGCCGGAAATGCATGTCAGCCCGCCGACCCCGAGCGAGAAGCCAGTGCTCGAGGTCAACAACCTTTCGGTCAAGGCAAGAGACCATTTCGGCGTGGATCTGAAGGACGTCTCCTTCAACGTTCATGGCGGGGAAATCGTCGGCCTGGCGGGAGTGTCCGGAAACGGCCAGGCGGAGCTTATCGCCTTGCTCAGCGGCGAACGCACGCATCACAACAACGACGCGATCAGGATTTACGGTACCGCTGCCGCTCGCCTTCGTGCCGACGAGCGCCGCAAGCTCGGTCTCGCCTTCGTTCCCGAGGAACGGCTGGGCCGTGGCGCGGTACCGTCGCATACGC
>NZ_RZQE01000344.1:0-6381 GCF_004022955.1 Mesorhizobium sp. M7A.F.Ca.US.002.01.1.1
CCCGGCCATTTCGCCCCCGCCAGTTCACCGGACGTCGAAAAAGGCACCAGTTGGGACAAAGCCTCGATCAGCTTCCGGCAACGACATCGGCGGAATAGCGCAGTTCGCGCATCGGTTTGACCTTGCTGGTGGTCTGCGCATAGAGCGGGTGCGCCTTGTAGGCGGCCAGCGCGGCGTCATCGGCGAACTCCGCATAGACGACCACGTCGACCTCGTCCGACAGCGGATCCACCTTGGTGTTGAGCGTGACCTCGAACAGGCTGGAATGAGGAATGTTGCCGAGCGCCAGCAAGCCGGTGCGCACAGCCTCGACATCCTCTTTTCGCCGCGCGCTGAAGAAAACGATATGCCGGATCAACCCCGCCTCCTCGATCAAAATGCTGGGGTCTTTTGTGACGGCAGGACGTTGGCGTCAATCGACTAGGATGTCGCGGCTGCCGCCACTGGAGTTAAGCTCTGCCGGTAACATATCGCACAACATGGCTAAGCTCTCTCACTGTTGTGTCGAGATAGCGGCCCTGATTGTACATGCCATCCCAGATCAGGAAAAACGCGATGGCGGCAATGACGATTACATAACGCATGGCTAGATCTATCGCACGAGCAATTCTGCGACCATAGGCGTTTTTTGCGCGCTCGGCCTTTGCTGTGCAAAAAAGCGGATTCTCGCTGGCGCAAGCATTCCGCGTGGCACAGCCCCGCTTGCGGCCTGCCTCTTGAAGTTTCGCCGCATGACGTGGAAGATCGCCGCAGGGATTCACTGGGAAGCGCTAAAGCTCTGGTAAAAGAGCGCGTGTTTCATTCGAGCCCGCCCGTCACTGAGCCGGTCAGCGCCCGGGACCGGCAACGGCGTTCGAAGCTGGCGAATGATCCAAGAGAACCGTGGCTCGGCAATCTGCCCCGACACCGCGGAAATCCAGGGGGCACGAGATGGCACAAAAGGAACTTTTTGGCGCAGCATTGAGCGACGCGGTCAGGCTCGATGAGTTCAATTTCGCCGAGATTGTCAAAGGTCTGCCGGCGAAAGCGCGCATGGTGCTGTCGGCGGCGATGAACCTGCCGCGCGGTTCGCTCAAGGTGAGGCTGCCGGACGGCCGCGCCGTCCTCGTCGGCGGCAAGGGACCTGGCCCAGATGCCGAACTGGTGCTGAAGAATTGGCGCTTGCCCGGCCGCGCCTTTTCCGGCGGCACGATCGGCGTAGCCGAATCCTACATGGACGGCGATTGGGAAAGCCCTGATGTGACCAGCTTCCTGGAGCTGTTCGTGGTCAATTCGGTCATTGGCGAGCGTATCGCGGGCGGCACCAGTTGGCTGATCAACACCGTCCAGCGCATCCGCCACTGGTTCAACCAGAACACCCGCACCGGTTCGAAGCGCAATATCTCGGCGCATTACGACCTCGGCAACGCCTTTTACAAGCAATGGCTCGATCCGAGCATGACCTATTCGTCGGCGCTCTACACGACCGGAGCCAACGACCTGGAAAGCGCCCAGGCCGCCAAATATCGCGCGCTGGCGAAAGACACAGGGATCGGCCCGAAGGACCATGTGCTGGAAATCGGCTGTGGCTGGGGTGGCTTCGCCGAATTCGCCGCACGCGAGATCGGCTGCCGCGTCACCGGGCTGACGATCAGCCGCGAGCAGCACGATTTTGCAACGGCTCGCATCGCCAAGGCTGGCCTTGCCGAAAAGGTCGACATCAAGCTGCAGGACTATCGCGACGAAACCGGCACCTATGACCGCATCGCCTCGATCGAGATGTTCGAGGCGGTCGGCGAGAAATACTGGCCGGTGTTTTTCGGCAAGATGAAGGCTTGCCTGAGACCCGGCGGCACCGCCGGCCTGCAGATCATCACCATCAACGAAGCCGCCTACGACACCTATCGCGCAAGGCCGGATTTCATCCAGCGCTATGTTTTCCCGGGTGGCATGCTGCCGACACCGTCGATCCTGAAGACACTGGGCAAGGATCATGGCCTTGCCCATCTGCGCGAGCGCGTGTTTCCGGATGACTATGCGCGCACGCTTGCCGAATGGCGCCACCGGTTCTGGGCGTCATGGGAGAAGATCGTCCCGCTCGGCTTCGACGACCGCTTCAAGAAGCTCTGGGAGTTCTACCTGCACTATTGCGAGGCCGGATTCCGCGCCAGCTACATCGACGTGCGCCAGGTGGTCTACAAGGCGTAAGTCGACACGTTCTTCGATTTCATTGCCGCCGACCAGGCGATATCGAGGATGATCTCGATGTCGCCGCCCGGTCGCCGTCAAAAAGTCCGATCGCAAAGCAGGATGCCGCGCAGGACGGACGAATCGGAAATCACTTGATGCGCAAACGGACGATCTTCTTCGGCATCATTGTTGTCGCCGCGGCGGGCATCTGGCTCAACAACACCTCGCTGTTGTCGAGCCGCCCCGCCGGCAAGCCGGAAGTGCTTGCCCATCGCGGCCTTGCCCAGGACTACGCACGGGAAGGCATGACGGGTGAGACGTGCACGGCCAGTCGCATGTTGCCGCCGCGCCATGCCTACCTCGAAAACACGATCCCCTCGATGGAAGCAGCCTTCGCGCTGGACGCTGACGCGCTCGAACTGGATGTTCACCCGACGACAGACGGCAATTTCGCCGTCTTCCACGACTGGACGCTGGATTGCCGCACGGAAGGCAAGGGAGAAACACGCAACCATTCCATGGCCGAGTTGAAGACCCTCGATGTCGGCTATGGCTATACGGCGGATGGCGGCAAGATCTTTCCGTTTCGCGGCAAGGGTATCGGCATGATGCCGTCGCTGGATGAGGTTCTGGCGCACTTCCCGGCCCGCCGCTTCAACATCAACGTCAAGAGCAACGATCCGGGCGAAGGCGAAAAGCTGGCCGCACGGCTTGCCATGCTATCGCCGAACGAGCGCTTCTATCTCTCGGTCTATGGCGGCGACAAGCCGATTGCCGCAGTCAAGGCAGCACTGCCGGACATGCATACACTGAGCCGCGCGTCGCTGACGCAATGCATTCTGCGCTATGCCGCGCTTGGCTGGAGCGGCTATGTTCCAGATGCCTGCCGAAAAGGTACCTTGCTCATTCCCGTCAACATCGCGAAATGGATGTGGGGTTGGCCGAACCGGTTTCTCGATCGCATGCAAGGCGTCGACAGCCGCGTCTATCTGCTCGGCCCGTACACCGGCGGCGACTTTTCGCAAGGGCTGGACGATCCCGAACTGATCAAGCAGCTGCCGAACGGTTATTCCGGCGGCATTTCCACCGATGCGCTGGATCTCGTCATGCCTGACATCAAGGAACGTTTCACCCAGCCGGCTCAATCCACGCCATAAGGCCGGGACTCGAGCCGACCCCAAACCACCCTTCAAAGCAGGATGCGGTATTTCGCGAAACCTGCCTCGCCCTCGCCTGCCGGCTCGATCTTCAGCGATTTCAGCTGCGCAATGAAATCCTTGGCCTTGGCGCCGGTTTCGAACACGGCGCTGGTTCCAGGCAGCGGCGCGAACGACCAGTTGTCGTCCGCGGACGGGTTGATTGTACCCTCGCTGACGATGTAGCGGACGATGACGTCGCGATTGGTGTCCGGCGCTTCATAGATGATCTTCGAGGCATTGATGTCAGGGAAATTGCCGCCGCCACCGGCCCGGTAGTTGTTGGTCGCGACGACGAATTTCTGTTTGGGGTCAATTGGTTTTCCGTCGAAACTCAGGTCGACGATACGGTTGGCGCCAGCGTTAGCCAGCCCGCCCTTGGCATCGTATTTCGGCGGCTGCGACAGGTCTATTTTATAGGTGACGCCGTCGATGACGTCGAAATTGTAGGACGGAAAATCGGTGTTGATGAGGGCCTGGTCGGCCTTCCCCGGCTCGATCCGGTTGAAGATCCCGGCCGACATTTCCAGCCATTCCTTGACCTGCGCACCGGTGATTTCGACCGCACGCACGGTGTTGGGATAGAGATAGAGGTCGGCGACGTTCTTGATGGCGATATCGCCGGCGGGCACGTCGGTATAGTAGTCGGCGCCGTTGCGCCCGCCGGCCTTGAACGGAGCGGCCGCCGACAGCAGCGGCACATCCTTCCATTGCGTGTTCTTCAGAATATCCCTGAGGTACCAGGTCTGCGCCTGGCTGACGACCTGCACCGACGGATCGTCGGCGACCAGCGCGAAATAGGAATAGAGCGGCGCGGAGGTCTTGCCAACGGGGCGGCGCACATAGGCCAGTGTTGCCTGGTGGTCCTGCTCAAGGGCCGCGATGATGCGCTTGTCGTCCGGGACAGTCGGTTTGTTCTTATTGTCGACGCGTTCGAAGATCGGCCGCGCCTCGGAGGTGGCGGAAACGACCTTCCATTTCGACCCGTCGCGTTCCAGAATCAGGTCGATCAGCCCCATATGCGAGCCCCAGAAACCGCCCATGACGGCGGGTTTGCCCTGTAGCGTGCCCTTTTGCGTGTCGACACCATCGAGCGATTGGAAATCCTTCTTGCCGGGGAACACCAGATGCTGGTGCCCGGTGAACACCGCGTCGATGCCGGCGACGCCGGCGACGAAGAACGAGGCGTTCTCCATCATGTCGCCGTGCTTCACGTCGATGCCGGAATGCGACAGCGCAATGACGATGTCGGCGCCCGCCTCCTTCATCTGCGGCACCCAGGCCTTGGCCGCCTCGACGATGTCGCGCGTCTTGACGTTGCCTTCGAGGTTCTTGAGATCCCAGACCATGATCTGCGGCGGCACGAAGCCGATGATGCCGATCCTGATCGGCTGCTCGGCGCCCGAACCGTCCTTGATCTTCTTGTCGAGGATGACATAGGGCTTGAGATAGAGCTTGTCGTCGCGCGGGTTCGCGGCAAGCTCCGTGCCGCGGATCAGGTTGGCGCAGACGAAGGGAAAATTGGCGCCGGCCAGCACCTTGTCCAGGAACGACAGGCCATAGTTGAACTCGTGGTTGCCCAGCGTCGAGCACTCGTAGCCGAGCAGGTTCATACCCTTCATGATCGGATGCAGGTCGCCGTCCTTCAGGCCCTTCTCATAGGCGATGTAGTCGCCCATCGGATTGCCCTGCAGCAGGTCGCCATTGTCGATCAGCATCGAATTCACCGCTTCCTTGCGCACGGCGTCGATCAGGGAGGCCGTGCGCGACAAGCCCAGCGTGTCGTTCGCTTTGTCGGCGTAATAATCGTAAGGCAGCACGTTCACATGGATGTCGGTGGTCTCCATGATCCGGAGATGCGCCTGGTTGGCCTGTGCGCGAGCGGAGAAGGGATGAAGCACGATCAGCGCCCCTGTAGCTGCGGTGCCAGCGAGGAAATCGCGGCGGGAGACGGGATGGAGCAGTTGCGACATGTTTTCTCCTCATCGACAACGTGACACGCCCTGCCCCGAAGCGAACTTCGCGCCGAAATCGGCTCAAGTCCATTCAAGAAGTTGCGTGCATCGGAAGGTCAGTCGACCAGCAACAGATGACGTGCGGATGAACGGTGCCGGTGAGGAAATCAGCCCTTGTCGTCGTCGCCCTGGGTGATCAGCCGCGCGCTGCGTTGCCCCGTCGCGTAGATCCATAGCCAGCTCAGCGAAACAGCAAGCCGGTTGCGAAAGCCGATCAGGAAATAGATGTGGGCCACTCCCCACAGCCACCAGGCGAGCCAGCCGGTGAGCTTGATCCAGCCGAAATCGATGGCGGCGGCGCGTTTGCCGATCGTCGCCAGATCGCCGGCATGCCTGTAGTGGAAAGGACGCGCGGTCGTGTCGCCGCCGAGCCTGGCCTTGATGGTAGCCGCAACATGTCGGCCCTCCTGCTTGGCGGAAGGCGCCACGCCGGGAACCGGCCGCCCGTCTGGCCGCAGCACATGAGCGGCGTCGCCGATGACGAAGATCTCCGGGCTGCCACGCACACTTAGATCGGGCTCGACCAGCACCCTGCCCGCGCGGTCCGCCTTCGCTCCCAGCCATTCAGCGGCTGGCGAAGCGGCAACGCCGGCTGCCCACAGGATCGTTCGGGCGGCCAGTTGCTTATCGCCAAACACGACACCTTCGGCGTCGCAGCGCGTGACGGCCCGGCCGAGCTCGACGGTCACGCCGAGCCGCTCGAGCGCTTTGCTGGCATAGTCGGAAAGTTTCGGTGCGAAATTGGCCAGAATGCGGTCGCCGGCCTCGATCAGCACCACGCGCGTCTGCCGCGTGTCGATGTTGCGGAACTCGCCGCGCAGCGTGTCATGCGCCAGCTCGACGATGGTGCCGGCAAGCTCGACGCCGGTCGGCCCGCCGCCGACGATCGCAATTGTCAGCAGCGCCTGGCGCTTAGCGGGATCAGCCTCCCGCTCGGCCTGTTCGAAGGCCAGGAGAATTCGCCGCCGAATGGTGGTGGCGTCCTCCAGCGTCTTCAGGCC
>NZ_RZQE01000345.1:0-6378 GCF_004022955.1 Mesorhizobium sp. M7A.F.Ca.US.002.01.1.1
GTTCAACCCTGACCCCAAGGAGGACTGACCATGAGCGACGACCGGGACGACAGAATTCGTGAGCGCGCCTACCAGATCTGGGAACGGGAAGGCCGCATGCAGGGCGACCCCGAGCGGCACTGGCACCAGGCCGAGGCCGAGATCGACCGCGAGGGAGCCCTGCCGCTGACGGCGGGCGACGCGCTGCCTGAAACCGGCGAGATCGCCAGCTCCGACGTGCTGGAGGTCGAGGCGCTGGCGGTGCGCACCGGCATCTCCGGCGACGAGGCACAGGAACTGCTCGACCGCCTGGGCAACGACCGCGCCGCGGTCGAGCAAGCCGCGCGCAGCCTGAAGGCCAAAGGGCGGCGAAACCCCGATGAGGGACTGGCGAAATAGTCGGAAGACGAAAAATGCCGGCTAGGCTGCGACGGCTGATCGGCACGAAAAGCCCGCGCCTCTGGCGGAGGACGCGGGCCGATCGGAGGGCCGATCTTCGGCAGGCGATGGAGGGCACCACCTGCCGCATCCACTAACAATTAGCTTTGGCTAATGTTCCGTCAAGTTGGATCTGAATTTGCTGCGTTGGAATGTCCCCTCCGCCGCAATTGCGCCGCTGGCCTTGGTGGCCGCCGGCAGGCAGCTTGCGTCGATGGATAGGAATTTTTTCTTGACGGGGTGAGGGCAGCTATGCTACATTTTTGCCTATGGTGCTGATTTGCGCCAGTGACCCGCCACCCAGGCGGGTTTTTGCGTTTTGGCCGGCGCTCGCCGAATTTCGACGTTGCCAGAAAGCGCCGACGCCAAAGCTGCCAATCTCCCCACTTGTGGGGGAGATGGCCGGCAGGCCAGAGGGGGCGCCGTAGAGTGCCGCCTTCGAACGGGTGGATCATTTGGATCGGAACGGCGTTGAGCCCTGACACAACCGGGGAATGAGCATGGCGACGAGGCGCAGGCGCTGGTCGGCAGGCCGGGCCGCCCGGCAAGCGGAAACCTTGATCAGGGCCAATCCTAGCCAGGGAGAGCGAGATGATCCGAAAACTCAAGGACGGCAAATACCGGCTGTATTCGCGGAAGAAGGACGACAAGACCGGCAAGCGGCGCAACCTCGGAACGTTCGATACGCGCGAGGCGGCGGAGAAGCACGAGAAGGAGGTGCAGTATTTCAAGCGGCATTGAGAGGCGGCCTCTGGCTGTCGCGATGGTGACTCACCAAACGCCAATGCGGCCGGCGCTGAATACAGCCGTCACCCGCAAGATGTCTACGCCACGCGTGGTTGAGCTGGCCTGACCACGGTGGCGAGGACGATGCCGGCGACGATGAAGGCCGCGCCGACCAGATCGTAATCGTGCAAGCCCTCGCCGAGCAGCAGATAGGCGAGCACGGCGACGAACACCGTCTGCAGGTAGAGCAGCATGCTTGCCCGGCTAGCACCCAGCGTTTGCACGCTTTTGTTGTAGAGATAGTACATCAAGGCGCCGCCGGGGCCTGCCAGATAGGCGAGCGCGAGAAGACTGTGGAGGTTCATCGCGGAGCGTTCGTCGTTGAACAATTCCCACGCATGGAAAGGCAAGGCGACCAGCGCACCGGCGCCGAGCAGCAGCACGACCATCGGCAGGAGTTCGATGCCGAATTTGGCACGGCGCAAAAGCACGGTGTAGAGGCCCCAGCAGAACGCGCTGCCGACGATCCACAGCTCGCCCGCGTTGACCTTGAGTTGCAGCAGCGCCCCCAGGTTGCCGTGGGCGACGATGAAAATCATCCCGGCAAGCGCAACCAGCGCGCCAAGCGACTTCCACAGGCCGAGAGGCTCGCCAAGCACGAAACGGGCGAGCACCATCGTCATGACAGGCGACAGCGCCATGATGATACCGGCCGTGGTGGCGTCGGTGTGGTTGAGGCCGTGGTAGATCATACCTTGGCACAGCGTCAGGCCGATCGCCCCCACGGCGACGACTTCCACGGCGCGCGTTCGCAAAAGCCCGATCATCGCCTCGTGATGACGGTGCACGATCGGCAGCAGGATGGCGCAAGCCAGCGTCAGCCGCCAGAAGCAGAGACCCCAGGGCGGCATTTCAGGCGCCACCCATTTGGCCGCGATATAGACACCAGCCGAAAGCAGCCAGCACAGGACGGCGGCCGGATAGCCGGCCAGGGAGGATATGGGGCGCACGGGTTGCACGGCTTGATGCGCTATCGGCATTGCCTGCATGTCATGCCCCCTTCGATGACCTCGGCCGGACGGGGGAATATAGCCTGTGTCGCTAGGTCGTGCATCCGTTTTGAAAGGCGAGAAGGAAGCTGCTCGGCCGATCGTGAAAACGATGTCAGTCTGCCTTGTCGCCGGAAGGCATTGCGGAAACGTCCATCCACATCGCGCCCACGGCATGGCCATCGGGATCAGCGAGGTCGCGTGTGTACATGAACCCGTGATCCTCGATTGGATTGATGTCGGCGGTGCCACCGTTCGCGGCAGCAGCTGTGGCCATCGCATCGACCGCCTCGCGGCTGTCCAGGGACAGCGCCAGCATGACCTCGCTGGACGTTGAAGGCGGGATGGGGCGCGTGGTCATCGTCTGCCATTTTTCACGGCTGAGCAGCATGAAGTTGATGTGGTCGCTCCACACCATCCCGGCGGCCGCCTCGCTGGTGAAGCTGGGATTGTTCTTGAACCCGAGGGATTCATAGAACGCCCTGGATGCCTTCACGTCGGTCACCGGCAGGCTCACGAAAATCTTCTTGCTCATCGATCATTCCTTTGATTGTCGAGGTGCCAGCGAGTGGCGCCTGCTTTAAGACGGTTGACTGCGCGTAGATCCGACACCGCATCTCAATTTTTTTGAATCGCCGGCGCAGGGGCACGGACGCCGAAACCGAGATCGACCGCGAGGCAGCTCTGCCGCTGACGAAACTGGTGAGATCGCCAGCTCCGACGCGCTGGAGGTCGAGGCGCTGGCGGTGCGCACCAAGCGAGGCGACCTCGGCCGCGTCGGGCGGCCGAACCAGAGGCGCCGAATTTGCGGGCGCCTCCGTATTATGATCCAAAAAGACACCGGGCGAGCGACAATCTAGCCCCTTCGTATTGTCGGTGGCAATGCGAAGCAAAAAAACAGCCTAGAAAGACGATGCTCAGTCGACTCCGGTATTAACCCCGGTTATCAAAGTAGCTGCACGATATTCAAGGTCTTTGACTTTCTGCTGCAGGTCGTAGTCGCTGCTGGCGAATAGATCGTGATCGCCCACGCGACAAACGAAAAAGTCGTAGAAGAACTCAATCGGGCTTTGGGTTACCAAGTCACTCAGATTATCCGGGAGAGAGGCCAAAACAGAGCTCGCCTTAACAATCTTCGTACCTTGCGCACCAAATGCGAATACGAATGATTCGGGGGAATTATCGACCATCCTTTCACACTGCTTGCGCAGTCTAGGTTTGGAATCAACGCTAAGCCCGTATCTGGTATTCTTATTAATTTTGGATTGCACTTGAATTCCTTTTTGAACTAATAATCCATCGAAGGACAATTCAAGGCTTATGAAGAGGTCGGCTCCAGTTCTGGTTTCTTGTCCCGATTGCTTGTCGGAAATATGCGTTGCAACACTCCACGTGACGCCTCCGTCTGAGAAATTGGACATCCGCTCATCCAGAAGGGTAACAAACTTCTCACTGTAGCGCTCTTCTCGCCCTTTGACAGTCACCAGCTTTAGTCGAACGTCTCGATCTACGGCCGCGACCTTCTCAGCCGCCGCCCTCATCGCATGCTCGAAACGAGTAAGCATTCAGTGGCTTCCTTTTGCGGGATTCTTCATCAGATCTCGGCCTTGGGCTGTAGGTTGCCAATCGGTTCTCTGTGTGGTTCGTGCGGTCTCTGTTCCCGGCTTCGTTCATGGCGATGGGACCGCATGGAAACTGCCGTGATTTTTCTGAAGACCTTCCTTCAGTCGCGCGAGTCTGTCTGATCGATTCACCAGCGACTTCTGAGAACTGCAAAACGTTAAGTTTAATCCGGATGCCGACACCAAAATTCCTTGGCTTCAACGACTACCTATCGTCGTCATCCACCGGCCAATCACTGTCAGGCGCTTGCCCAGCAAGAATTCGTTGCGACCCATTCACGATTGCTTCCAGCATTCTACGCTGACCACTATCTAGCTTGCCATTTTTGAGATGCTTCTTTCCGGCTTCTATCAAAACCTCTAAATCATATAACTCCGGTTCTGGATGATTCCTCATGGAGTAGGTTCGAACGGGGGCACCGACACTATGAGCTGTCAATCCATCACCTACTTTGACCATAAATTCCGCGTTATCTTGCATCCCAGAAGCAAGCCATGCCTTGGGTTCTGCGGGTGTGGCCAAGTATGCCCAGGCCCTTGCTATATCGAAATAGTACGGCGCGGATAATAGGCGGCCCTCGGCCGCCGCCGTCAATATCTTCGATAACAGTATTGGCCCAAGCTTGTCGAAGGCATCTTTTTCGATGAGAGGGGCATCTCCGCTTTCCGCCCGAAACACCCCGATGCTTCGTCCCATATCGACAAACACGGTCGCGCAAAATGCTGCTGATTGCGCCTTTTCGAAAGCTTCAAACAATCGAATGCCTGCATCACCCTTTTGCCAAGCTTCGAGCATGTTCCTAATGAGGAAGCGGATTTGTGCCTTAGGCCCAAGGGATAGGAATGGTGGTTCCCAATCTATTGCCAGCACCTTCTCTCCGATCTTGAAAAGCTCGTCCAAGAGCGTTTGGGTCGGTCTGGCAGGATGGCGACCACGGTATCGTATCCTAAGTTCGTCCAACAATAGGCCGATCATAGGCTCGCCTTTACTGTTAAAGCGCGACAAATATTGACCCAAGGTATTCGCGATCAACCCGCTATTGTCTAAGTTTGCCAACAGCGCATCAATGACCGACTTTGGGATAGAATCCTTCGGTAGTCCCCAGCCGAAATAGGTCTCGTATCCCTCTTTGCTGCCGATGCCGCGACGCCTCATTACGTCTTCATAGGGCTCGCTGCTTATGCTATTTCCTCCCAGCCATTTTGCAGATCCGGGAAAGAGCGCAGAAAGTACATTAAGGATCTGCGGAACGCGTTCGTTGTCAGGATATCGTCGCTTGAGGTTCTCTACTGCGGCGGTCTTGGCTTCGTCTCCGGTCATTGCGAAGCGCCCCTCAGAAAACAGAAAATCGCGATTGTCGCGAACCCAGTTGAATGCCGCTTCGTCGAAGAGCTTTAATCCCTCCATTGCCAATAAGTCTTGTGCGTCGATTTCGTTTTTAAATGTGGGCCAAGCCATTTTCACCGCGTTTGCCAATTTAACAACGTCGCGAGGGGAATTTATCCATCGATGTATTCCATCTATGACAAGATATTCCCACCGACTGGTGCGGTCTTGCGTCGCAAGAAGGAAGGCGATCTCACGATCGAGAATCTTGAGCAGAGCGTGCCTCTGCGGCTGTGGCAATTCGATTTCTTGCTGAATAATCTTCTCGGCGTATTTCGGCCCGCTCCTTTGTAGGTTGCCATCAAGTGCGCTCCAGACGATCTGGCGGTCGTACGATAATATGTAAACAACATTCGGTAGCTGGCCAACCGTCTTTACCATCTGCATGATTGACCGAACCTCGTGGTCCTCAAGTCTATCTAGGTCGTCGATCGCGACCACTATGCGCCTTCGTGAATTGCGCAGCTGTAGCTTCAATTTTTCGTATGCCAACTGAACCGAAGGTTCGTCGAGAAAACGGCCGATCATGCCGTTGATAGATTTCTTCGCCATTGCACCCGCGAAGCCCGCCCCAACCTTAGTGGGATCAACCGCCATGCCGAGAGTGGCGAGCGCCTCCACAAGTGTGTCGGCTGGACCCCTAACGTGGCGCAGAAACCCTTTTCCTTGGCGCTTCCACCAGTTGTCTTTGGTGCCGAGGTTCTCGGTGAGAACCTTGAAGAACGAGGCCATCAGATCTTGGTGGCCCGCAACTATCCAGGGTCTAAAATCAATGAACCCTATTCGATTTCTTTGGTCTTCGAGTTCTTCATTAAATTTATTGATATGAGCTTTGACGAAATTGATCGTGGTCGATTTGCCGCTGCCCCAGCGACCGTGTAGCCCAATTACATAGCCATTGGGCGCGTCGAGGTCACGAATAGCGTTGAAGAGCATTTTGGCAAACGGCGCGTACCCGAGCAGGTCGTCCTGCCAAGGATTGTCTTTGGGCAGATCGTCACCAAGACTATACTTCTGTTCATTTGACATGCCATCACCCCGTCCCGATCTTCGATATCGCACAGGGCGTTGGGGCGGCCAAATCATTTTTCTATCGCGCAAGCGCAGCAGAAATCCTCATCTTCTCGGACCATTCTCATGCGGCCACTGCTCGTCTCCTCACCCCCCCCCCATTAAC
>NZ_RZQE01000346.1:0-6342 GCF_004022955.1 Mesorhizobium sp. M7A.F.Ca.US.002.01.1.1
CATCGAGCCCTATGACGTCCATCTTTCCCGTGATGGTCGCGTCATGGAAGTGCTGAGCGAGCATCTCTGCCAGGGCTGGCTTGAAGGCTATCTGCTCACCGGCCGGCATGGCCTGTTTTCATGCTATGAGGCCTTCATTCATATCGTCGATTCGATGGTCAACCAGCATGCCAAATGGCTGAAGACCTCCGGCGAGCTCGCTTGGCGCAAGCCGATCGCCTCGCTCAATTACCTTTTGACCTCGCATGTCTGGCGGCAGGATCACAATGGTTTCAGCCATCAGGATCCGGGCTTTGCCGATCTGGTCGCCAACAAGAAGGCCGACACGGTAAGGCTCTATTTCCCGCCGGACGCCAACACCCTGTTGTGGATCACCGATCATTGCCTGAGAACCTATAACCGCATCAATGTCATCACCGCCGGCAAGCAGCCGGGACCGCAATGGCTGTCCATTGAAGAAGCCGGAGCGCATTGCAAAGCTGGAGCGGGCATCTGGGAATGGGCCGGCACGGTTGCTCAGCACGAGGAGCCCGATGTGGTCATGGCCTGCGCCGGCGATGTGCCGACCCTGGAAACACTGGCCGCGACAGACATTCTGCGCTCCGCGATCCCCGACCTGAAAATCCGCGTCGTCAATGTTGTCGACCTGATGACATTGCAGTCGAACACGGAGCATCCGCACGGCCTGCCCGACGGGGACTTCGACGCGTTGTTCACGAAAACACGGCCCGTCATCTTCGCCTATCACGGCTATCCCTATCTCATTCATCGCCTGACATACCGCCGCGCCAACCATGACAACATGCATGTGCATGGCTTCCGCGAGGAGGGCACCACGACGACGCCATTCGACATGGTGGTGCTCAATGAACTCGACCGCTACCATCTCGCGCTCGCCGCCATCGAACGCGTGCCGGGACTGGCCGAAAGGGCCGAAGGGCTTGCCGGCGAACTCCACGGCAGGTTGGCGAAGCACAAGGCCTATGTGCGCGAGCACGGCGAAGACATGCCCGAAATCCAGAAATGGAGCTGGCCCGACAAAGCCGCGACAAAGGGGCGCCAATGATGCGTCGGTCGATCCTGGCGCTGAATGCCGGCTCGTCCAGCATCAAGTTCGCGCTTTACGATCTTGTCTCATCACGGGATATGCAACTCGTTTCACGCGGCACGCTGGACCTGGGCGACAAACCCACACTGCGCGCAAAAGCGGCCGACGGAACGGTGCAGTGCGATCGGCCGCTCACCGCCGACAAGCGGCGTGACGCGGCCATAGGCGAGATGCTGAATTGGGTGCAGGGCGAAATTGGGGAAAGAAACCTGATCTGCGCCGGCCATCGCATCGTGCATGGCGGAAGCGAGTTCATCGAACCTGTCCGTCTGACCCCATACATCATCGACGCCATCGACAGACTTACGCCGCTTGCTCCGCTGCATCAGCCTCGCAGTCTCGCGCCCGTCCGTGCAATAGCCGCCTTGCAACCGGACCTGCCACAGGTTGGCTGTTTCGACACCGCTTTCCACCAGACGATCGATCCGCTCGTGCGGCGCTTTGCCCTTCCGCGCCAGTATGAAGAGCAAGGCTTGCGCCGCTACGGGTTCCACGGTCTCTCCTATGAATACATCGCCGGGCGGCTCAGCGAGATATCGCCAATTTTCGCGGCGAAACACACGATCGTCGCCCATCTCGGCAATGGGGCAAGTCTTTGCGCCCTGCACGGGGGCAAAAGCATCGATACCACGATGGGTTTTTCGGCCCTGGATGGCCTCGTCATGGGCACGCGGTGCGGCGCCATCGATCCCGGCGTGCTGTTGTATTTCCTGCTGGAAAGAGGCATCGCGGCGGAAGAACTGCAGGCGATGCTCTACGAGAAGTCGGGCCTGCTCGGCGTATCCGGGATTTCCGGCGACATGAGGACGCTCGAAGCGAGCAATGATCCTCGCGCGCAAGAGGCGATGGCGCTTTTCGCCTTTCGCGCCGCGAGAGAGGCCGCGGCGCTTGCAAACACGATGGGTGGCCTTGAATGCCTGGTGTTCACCGCCGGCATCGGCGAACGGTCCGCGACCATCCGCAAGGCCATATGCGAAAAATTGACCTGGCTTGGCGTGGTGCTTGAAGATCGCGCCAACAACACCCACGCCGAGATCCTCAGTCGTCCCGAGAGCAAGGTGGAAGTACGGGTGATTGCGACCGATGAGGAAAGTGTCGTTGCACGTCACAGCCGCATGGTGATGCAAGCCTGAACGCTCGCCTCGGCATCGGAAAATCGCTGTCGATTCGGCCCGATGAAAGCGCGGGCAAGGGTATTCCCTGTACGAAAATTACCAAGCAAGCGGTCGGGGGAACCAACTGCCCATAGAAATATTGTGCGAGCAATCCCGGCTAACCCCGAGATCGTCGGCCGATGATCAGGCCGACAGCCTTACTTCAGGCATTGGCTGAGGATCCATGTTTACGGACGACGTTGCGGTGAGGCGCCTGAAAATCCTGGTCGAGCAATATGTCGAGACACGCAAGAAACGCCACGATGTGATCTCTACCGCCAAGGCCGGGACCGCAATTCGAGAGGTGATGCCAAGTTGCCCGCTTTCCGGAAAGGCCTTCGATGATCTGATAGCGGCCTGCGCCATCGAGCATGGCCTCGCTGTGCTCTTCGACAATCCGGGGACATCAGGCACTGAAGTCTGAGGCTGGCGCTTCCGATGCCACCATCGCGATGAGCAGGAGTTCAGTCGACATGTCCAGGTACTTTTTCGACCTTCGAGATGAGAGCGGAAGCTTGCAGGAGGATCCCGAGGGCCAGGAATTTTCTGATCTCGCGAGCGCTGAGGAAAACGCGATGGCGTCGGCGAAGGAAATCCTTGCCGAAGAGCTGCTGCATGGCAGGCCGCTGCGTACCGGATTGACCTTCGAGATTTTTGACGAGAACCGCAACCTGGTGCTGCGCTTTCCTTTTGCGCTCGCGGCCGAAAAGGCCGGGGCACCCCCTTAATCCCGAATTGCCTGGCCGATCACCTGCAGGGGCCATACAGGTCGCCTCATGCGGATACTATCCTTCCGCCTTGAAGTTTCTGGCTTCCTTCTCGACCTTGGGGTTGTCCTTGCCATGCTTTTGCATGAGCTCCTTGGCCTGCTTGGGTGAGACGTCGGTGGTCTCTGCCAAGCGCAATGCCTTCTTGTCCTTGCTTTCGGTCTTCTGCTTCTTGGCCGTCATGGCTCTTGAACTCCCTTGAAGCCTTTTCCGATCGATCTTTGCCGGTGCGAACACCTGAGCATGTTCAGATGAACACTGTCGTTGCCTGGCTTGCTTCGACGACGAGACGTCAACGAGACGATGCCGGTCAGGTTCCGTGCATCGCCTGCTCATGTCCAAACTTGTCACGCCACGCGGCGGTACCGATGGCGGTCGCGGATGAACTCATTGAAGAAGCGGCCTTTTGAGGAAGCTTTGGTGAAAGCGGCATAAGTTGCCGGTGCAACATCCTCATATTCGTAGCGTCTGCCGCTCGGCACAAACCAGACCGACAGGATCCTGGTGGCGGGATCGTATTGCGCATTTCGGATCACGGTCGATGGCATGGTCGCACCCGACAGGTCTGCCCGAATAACCCGTTAGCGATCGTCAGGTTCCGCCGATATCCTGGCGTCACGCACCGCGACTACCGGTCGCGCGGGTTGCCGAACTTCGGGTCGCGCTTCCTTGAATATCGGTCGATGCGTGGCAGGCTGTCATCAAACTCGATCCACGGCAGCCTCAGGTCCCAATAGGCATGGGCTTGCGGCCGAAACCCTTCAGGGTTGTCAAAGAAGCCGATCGTCACATAGAACTCGTCCGGCAGGCCTTCGTCGCTATAGCCTATCGAGCTTCCACAGTCTGGGCAGAACGTGCGGGTGACGCCTGGCGTTTGGGAAAAGGCCTTCGGCGTCCCTCTGAGGAGCTGAAATTGCTTCGGCCGGTAACCAACCCAGATCGTCAGCGGACTTCCGATGGCCCGGCGGCAATCGTCGTCGTGATCGTAGCATATCCAGAAAGGCTCTCCGTCCAGGGCTGCGGCGATCCCTCCGCAGAAGCAGGCTCCGGTTTCGCGCCGCATCGTCTGTCCACCCTGTTGCGCCTAAGAGAGAGCGGCCGAGTGGCCGCTCCCGTTCAAGGTGAAGTCCTTGAAATCATGCATCGTGATGCTCGGGCATGCTCTTGAGCTGATCCTTGGTCCAGTTCGTCACCGCGTGAACGTCGCCGTCTTCATCGCGCATGAATTCCAACTGGCTTGCGGGAACGGCCACCGGCTTGGCGCCAATGCCGAGAAAGCCGCCGACATCGATGACGACCTGACTGGCGGCTCCTGAGCCGTGCACATGCGAAACGCTGCCGACTTTGTTGTCGTCTGCGTCGTAAATCGTGGCGTCTTCGAGAATGTCTGGTGTCAGTTCGGTGCTTGTGAGGCGTACGTGGTTGGTGTGATCCATCTTTCGAGACTCCTGTTGGGTGGAATATTTGAACCTCTCAGCCGAGCAATCGTTCCGAACAATTCCGGGGGCGACGGACGGACGACGCAAGGACGCTAGAAGCCTCAACTCAGCCTCCGTCCGAATTGACTCGCAAAGCTCCGTACGGAAGCGTACAAAAGGAAATCGTCAGCAGCACAGTTGGGGCGCTGACGCTTGGGAGTGACCATCGCTCTTGCCCATCACGAAGGAGCCCGAGCACCCCGGTCTGCCAGTGGGCGCGATGACCGCGCTGGCGCGGGATACAGGCGCCACTGAACAACAGATACGCGAAATCATATCGCTCCTCGGGTTCGATCGCGCCTCTATCTTGCGGGAGGCTCGTTTGCTGGCGAAAGATAGTCAGCCAACAAGGCCTTCGAGTCTTCAGCAGTAACTGTCGGTTTCATACCAACGCGCCCGCCCGTCTAGTGCTGCGCGAGACGAAGTCTATGGTTCGTTACCGTCCGCTCGTTCGACGGGCGCGGCCGGCTAAGAGATCCCAGTGCTCTTGCCCAAGGGAAAAGAGTCTCGTGGATTACCAGACACTGCAAGCCAAGAGCGAATTGCTTCGCCGGATGAGCGCGGACGATTTCGCGCGGCTACGTCCGCATCTGGCGAGTGTTTTTCTTGAGTTGCGCGCGCCGCTGGAGACCGCGGGGCAGAAGATCGAAGCCGTCTACTTTCTGGAAAGCGGGCTGGCCTCGGTAGTGGCGAGGACTTCGCCTGCGACCGAAGCCGAAGTCGGAATCATCGGGTTCGAAGGAATGACCGGTTCGGCCCTGGTCATGGGGGACGACCAGGCCAACTTTGATTGTTACGTCCAGTCGACATGCGAGGCTCTCCGGATAGAGGCTGCCCCCTTCGTCGAAGCCCTGGAGGACAGCCCTACATTGCGGTCGTTCCTGTTGCGCTATGTCCAATATTTCCATGTTCAGACAAGCTATACGGCATCGATCAACGCGCGGCAGAGCCTGGAAGTTCGACTGGCAAGATGGCTTTTGATGTGCAGCGACCGCACTGTCGGCGACAGGCTTATGATAACCCATGAATTTCTGTCCATCATGCTTGGTGTGAGGCGTCCGGGGGTTACCGTCGGCCTCCAGATGATCGAAAGTTATGGTTATATCCGAGCGCGCCGCGGAGAGATTACGATCCGCGATCGAGACGGTCTCATGACGTTGGCGCGAGATTCTTACGGTCCACCCGAAACCCAGTACCGCCGGCTGGTCGGAGATTTGGGCTCGAAGCATCCCGCGAGGCAGGAGCGGCCTCTCGTTTGAGCGCGCCGGGCCAACGGAGGCTTCTCCGCCACTGAGCCGACAACAGGACATTTCGAGTGGCCGGCGCGATGATGCCGGTGAGACACCGTTGCCTAAACCCGCGCCGGCCACTGCGGCATGTTTTGGGGATGCCGCGTTGCCAATCTAGTTGCCGACAAGCAACTGGCAACGAAGGCTCACGGTTTGGTAAGAACCGTACGTACATGCACGCAACTCCCTCGGTCGCGTTCAAGGCATGCTCGCGAAATCCTGAGTTGAATACAGTCCCTCGATAAAATCCGGATTGGCAGGCCCTGTCCGTCGTTGGGGTGACGTCCGCAGGGTGGGTGCAGATTGGCTGGCCAGGTTCCGATATTGCCAGGCGGGCTGGCCTTCACCATCTTAGCTGGGATGGCGACACCCAAATCGAAAACACTCGACTCCGGCTCATCCGGGCTTCAGCACGATCTCTTTGGTGCTGCCGACGACCTACCGGAAGGTTTCTTCTATCAGCCCGAGTTGATCACGGCGCAAGAAGAAACGGAACTCGCCCGGCATCTGGAAGGCCTTCCGTTCGAGGCGTTCGATTTCCGTGGC
>NZ_RZQE01000347.1:0-6323 GCF_004022955.1 Mesorhizobium sp. M7A.F.Ca.US.002.01.1.1
GCCGAGAACATCCCCGGCACCAAACCCGGCGAGATCAAGGGCGCGCGTTTTGTGGTGACGTTGCCGGCCGAAGGCTGAGAGCATGAATTCCAACCATGCCTGGTCCAGCCGTGCAGCCTGAAAACATTCACGCGACAATGGTTTTGATCGGCGAGCGCGGCATTCTCATCACCGGAGCCTCCGGCTCGGGCAAGACGGCGCTGGCGCTGGCGCTCATAGATCATTGTCGCCAGCGCGGATCGTTCGCGCGGCTCGTCGGTGACGATCAGCTCTTTGTCGAGGCGCATGCCGGGCGGCTTCTGTGCCGCGCTCCCGCCGCCATAGAAGGCCTCGTCGAGGTGCCTGGGCTCGGCCCCCGGCCTCTGCCATTCGAGCCGGCAGGCCTCGTCGACCTGCATGTCCACCTGGTGCCGGCCGATGAAGCGCCGCGCTTCCAGGAGGATGCCGCAAGCAGCATCGTGGGTTGTCTGGTGCCACAGGTCGATGTGGTCGAACGCAATATCCCGGCGGCCTTACCGGTCGTGATGGCGCGGCTGTCGATCGCGCCTTTTCTATGATCCGCTCCGGGTTTTTTGCTGCAATGCGTCAAAATGGCATGCGCCTGCGCAATTTTGGGCTTGTCAACGGGCCGCGCGTCGACAAGATAGCGCTCCCGCCGCCTGGATTGGCTGGCGAGCATAAAATGCGCCTGTGAAGCGGCGATGACGGGAGCCACCAAAGAATGATCGGACTCGTGCTTGTAACGCACGGTCAACTGGCCACCGAGTTCCGACATGCCGTCGAACATGTCGTCGGGCCACAAGACAATTTCGAAACCGTGGCGATCGGTGCCGACGACGATATGGAGCAGCGTCGGCGCGACATTGTCGATGCGGTTGCCCGTGTCGACACCGGGGCGGGCGTCATCGTGCTGACCGACATGTTCGGCGGCACGCCCTCCAATCTTGCCATCTCGGTGATGGAGTCCGGCCGCACCGAGGTGATCGCCGGCATGAATCTGCCGATGCTGATCAAGCTTTCCTCGATCCGCAAGGGCGACAACATGGCGGCCGCCCTTGATGAGGCCCAGGCCGCCGGTCGCAAATACATCAATGTTGCCAGCCAGCTCCTGAGCAGCAAATGACCGCGCTGTCCCCGGAAAAAGATCAGATAGTCCGGGATTTTCCCATCATCAACCAGCGCGGCCTTCATGCGCGCGCTTCGGCGAAGTTCGTCCAGCTGGCCAGCGGCTTCGATGCCTCGGTGCATGTCGAGAAGGATGGCGTCAAGGTTGGCGGCACCTCGATCATGGGCCTGATGATGCTGGCGGCAAGCCCCGGCTATTCGATCCGCGTCACCGCCAGCGGGCCGGAGGCCCAGCAGGTCATCGACGCCCTGGAGCAACTGGTGGCGTCCCGCTTCGGCGAGGAATGCTGATCTGGTAGAGCGCGATATGCGTCCGAGAGACATGCAGGGATAAAGATTTCTTTATATCCCATTGTCGTCCTTGCTCCGATCTGCTAGTCAGGCCGGCAATTCGCGCCCTTGGACGCGCCGACCGGCGCGGGCGTGTCCGCAACAAATTCGCAAGCACAACATTCGCATCGGAGTACTGCCATGACGGGTAGCAAGGACTATGTGGTCGCCGACATCTCGCTTGCCGGCTGGGGCCGCAAGGAACTCGAGATCGCCGAAACCGAAATGCCGGGCCTGATGGCCTGCCGTGAGGAATTCGGCCCCAAGCAGCCGCTCAAGGGTGCGCGCATCACCGGCTCGCTGCACATGACCATCCAGACGGCGGTGCTGATCGAGACGCTGAAGGCGCTTGGCGCCGATATCCGCTGGGCCTCCTGCAACATCTTCTCGACCCAGGACCATGCGGCCGCGGCCATCGCCGAGGCCGGCATCCCGGTGTTTGCCGTCAAGGGCGAGTCGCTGGAGGAGTATTGGGACTACACCGACAAGATCTTCCAGTGGGCCGATGGCGGCCTCTCCAACATGATCCTCGATGATGGCGGCGACGCCACCATGTACATCCTGATCGGCGCCCGCGCCGAGGCCGGCGAGGACGTGCTGTCCAACCCGCAGAGCGAGGAAGAGGAATATTTCTACGCCCAGGTCAAGAAGCGCCTGAAGGCTTCGCCCGGCTTCTTCACCAAGCAGAAGGCGGCGATCCGCGGCGTCACCGAAGAGACGACCACCGGCGTCAACCGCCTCTACCAGCTGCAGAAGAAGGGCCTGCTGCCCTTCCCCGCAATCAACGTCAACGACTCGGTCACCAAGTCGAAGTTCGACAACAAGTATGGCTGCAAGGAATCGCTGGTCGACGGCATCCGCCGCGGCACCGACACGATGATGGCCGGCAAGGTCGCTGTCGTGTGCGGTTATGGCGACGTCGGCAAGGGCTCGTCGGCCTCGCTCAAGGGCGCCGGCGCCCGCGTCAAGGTCACCGAGGTCGATCCGATCTGCGCCCTGCAGGCGGCGATGGACGGTTTTGAAGTCGTCACGCTGGAAGATGCGGCCCCCACCGCCGATATCGTCATCACCACCACCGGCAACAAGGATGTCGTCACCCTCGACCATATGCGCTCTATGAAGGACATGGTCATCGTCGGCAACATCGGCCATTTCGATAATGAGATCCAGGTCGCCGCGCTGCGCAATTTGAAATGGACCAACGTCAAGCCGCAGGTCGATATGATCACCTTCGCGGACGGCAAGCGGATGATCCTTTTGTCGGAAGGACGGCTGCTCAATCTCGGCAACGCCACCGGCCACCCGAGCTTCGTCATGTCGGCATCCTTCACCAACCAGGTGCTGGCGCAGATCGAGCTCTACACCAAGCCCGGCCAGTACGAGAACCAGGTCTATGTCCTGCCCAAGCATCTCGACGAAAAGGTCGCCCGCCTGCATCTCGACAAGCTCGGCGCCCGCCTGACCGAACTGTCGGGTGAACAGGCCGCCTATATCGGCGTCACGCCGCAGGGTCCGTTCAAGCCGGAACACTACCGCTATTAACCAAAGCTAAAATTACTACCAGATATTGAGGCCGGGCGATTGACTTTTCGCCCGGCCTTATTTTTGCGCGCCATCAGCCTTCACGCCGATTCGGCGAGGGGTTATTGTCAGGTGATTCGGCGATGCTTCCAGCCCGAGAGGGTCAAGAGAGGCACGCATCAGGGCGGTCTTGCATTCAGGCGGCGGAGAGGACCAAGACATGCCGGGGCAACACCCGCACATAGCGGGACGGGCCGTTTCCGGCGGCCATGACGATTCGGGGATTGCTGGCTCCGCCCTGGAAGGGGGGAGCCTGTCCTGGCGCGCCCGCGCGTCGACATTCCTTGCCACCTCCGCGCTCGCGGGGCCCTTGGCCGGCGCCGCCGCGCATGCCGAGACCGCTGTTGCCAGCGTCGCCGGACTGTCGGTGAGTGCCATTGATGTCATGCAGCTTGCAGTGTTCGTCGGCGTGACGGGTGCCGCACTGATATCGGCCATCGTTCTCATCCGCGAAAGAGCCCGCACCTCGGCGGAGAATGTCGAACTCAGGAGCCGCCTCGCCGACATCAACGCGGCGCTCCGCCGTTCCGAGGCGCTGCTCAATCTGCGCGACCAGCGCGTCGTCGTCTGGGCTGCGGAAAACAAGAAGCCCGAGCTCATCGGCACATTGCCCGTCGAAAGCGGCGCTCCCGAGGATAGGGCCGCTTTTCTTGCTTTCGGCCGCTGGCTGATGCCGCGTTCGGCGGCGGCACTCGAACATGCCGTCGCGGGATTGCGCGAAAAGGCCAAACCCTTCGACCTGGTCATCGAATCGCAGGCCGGTGCGCCGCTCGAAGTGCATGGCCGCAAGAGTGCCGCGCATGTGCTCGTGCGTTTCGTCTCGCTCTCGGAGACGCAGCGCAGCCAGGCCAGGCTGAAGATCGAGAACCAGCGGCTGGCCGCCGACCACGACACGATGATCGGCCTGCTCGACGCGCTGAACATGCCGGCATGGCTCCGCGGCGAGGATGGCGGGCTGAGGTGGGTCAACCGCGCCTATGCCGATGCCGTCGAAGCCGAAAATGCCGAAGCCGCGGTTCGGGAGAAGAAAGAGTTCCTCGGCGGCCAGGCGCGCGATGCGATTGCCGCCCAGCACAGGACGCATCCGGTTTTCGAGCAATCGCTGTCCACCGTGATCGAAGGCGATCGCCGTGTGTTCGCGGTCACCGATTTCGCCGGCAGCGATGGCTCGGCCGGCCTTGCCTGCGACACCAGTGCCATCGAAGCCGTTCGCGGCGAATACGAACGGACGGTGCGAAGCCACGCCGACACGCTCGACCAGCTCAACACGGCGGTCGCCATTTTCGACACCGACGAGAAGCTGCGGTTCTTCAACCAGGCCTTCCAGAAGCTTTGGGGCCTGGACGCAGGCTTCCTGCACAGCGCTCCAGACAATGCCTTGCTGCTCGACCGGCTGCGCAGCGAAGGCAAGATCGCCGAACAGCCTGAATGGCGCCGCTGGAAGGAAGGCCTGCTCGGCGCCTATCGCGCTGTGGAATCCCAGGAACATTGGTGGCATCTGCCTGATGGCAAGACCATCCGCGTCGTCGCCAACCCGCAGCCCAAGGGCGGCGTCACCTGGGTGTTCGAGAACCTCACCGAGAAGATGGACCTCGAGAGCCGCTACCAGACAGCGGTGCGGGTCCAGGGCGAGACGCTCGACAATCTTGCCGAAGGCGTAGCGGTGTTCGGACCCGACGGCAGGCTCCGGCTGTCGAATCCTGCCTTTGCCACGCTCTGGGGATTGAGCGGCGAAGCGGCCAAGCCCAGCGTCCATGTTTCCACCATCCGCGACCTTTGCGACCGGCAGGCGGCGGACAGCCCCTGGCCCGGCTTTGTTGCCGCCGTCACCGGCTTCGACGACGAGCGCCGCGACCGCCACGGACAGACCGAGCTCAACAACGGCAACGTGTTGAGTTACGCCATGATCCCGCTGCCCAACGGGCAGGTGATGATGACCTTCGTCGACGTCACCGACAGCGTCCATGTCGAGCGGGCGCTGAAGGACAAGAACGAGGCGCTGCAAAAATCCGACCAGCTCAAGAACGAATTCGTCCAGCATGTTTCCTATGAACTGCGCTCGCCGCTGACCAACATCATCGGCTTCACCGAACTCCTGTCACAGCCCACGACCGGTCCGCTGACGCAGAAGCAGCGGGAATATGTCGAGCATGTCAGCTCCTCCTCCGCGGTCCTGCTCACCATCGTCAACGACATACTCGACCTGGCGACGGTGGACGCCGGCATCATGCAGCTCGATATTTCCGAGGTGCAGGTCGATCGCACCATCGCCGCTGCGGCCGAACTGGTGGCCGACCGGCTGGAAGAGCATTCGATCAGGCTCGAGGTCGAAGCAGCCTCGGCGCCGAAGACGTTTCACGGCGATGAGGTCCGCGTCCGCCAGATCCTCTACAATCTGCTCAGCAACGCCGCCAATTACGCCCCGGAAGCCAGCACCATCCGGCTCACCTGCCGCCATCTGGCGGACGGGGTGGAATTCTCGGTCCATGACGACGGTCCCGGCATGCCGCCCGATGTGCTCGATTCGGTGTTCCGCCGTTTCGAGCCGCGCGCCAATGGTGGCCGCCGGCGCGGCGCCGGCCTCGGCCTGTCGATCGTCAAGAGCTTCGTCGAGCTGCATGGCGGCAGCGTTCGCATCGAAACCGGCAAGGACAAGGGCACGACCGTCATCTGCACCTTTCCAGACATGCCGGGCATCCGTGCCGCGGCCGAGTAGCGCGTTCGATGACCGGATTGGTGCTGGAGCGATTACTCGCCGACGAGACCCAGACAGCGCGGCTGGGCGAAGATCTGGCGCTGTCGCTGCGCCCAGGCGACGTGCTTGCCCTGAAGGGCGATCTGGGCGCCGGCAAGTCGACGCTGGCGCGGGCCTTGATCAGGACCTTGGCCGACGATGCCGGCCTCGACGTTCCGAGCCCGACCTTCACGCTGGTGCAGAGCTACGACACCCGCATTCCGGTGCATCACTTCGATCTCTACCGCCTGTCCTCGGCCGACGAGATCGATGAGCTTGGGTTCGACGAAGCCTTGGCGCAAGGTGCTGCTTTGGTCGAATGGCCGGAGCGGGCGGAAGCCCATCTGCCGAAAACCACGGTCCTGATCGAGCTCGTCCAGCATGGCAACGGCCGGCTGGCACGATTGTCGGGGCAGGGACCTGCCTTCGATCGGGCCGCACGGTCGCTGGCCATGCGCGACTTTCTCGTGAGCGCCGGCTGGGCGCAAGCGCAGCGCCGCCATTTCATTGGCGATGCTTCTGCCCGCTCTTACGAGATCGTTTCGCTGCCGGG
>NZ_RZQE01000348.1:0-6311 GCF_004022955.1 Mesorhizobium sp. M7A.F.Ca.US.002.01.1.1
GTGCCGGCCAAGTCCGGCGCCGAGGAAATCCTCGCCATGCAGCCGGACGGCATTTTTCTCTCCAACGGCCCCGGCGACCCGGAAGCCACCGGCGACTATGCCGTACCGGTCATCCGGGATCTGCTGAAGACCGACATCCCGGTGTTCGGCATCTGCCTTGGCCACCAGATGCTGGCGCTGGCGCTGGGCGGCAAGACCGCCAAGATGCACCAGGGCCATCACGGCGCCAACCATCCGGTCAAGGACCACACCACCGGCAAGGTCGAGATCGTCTCGATGAACCACGGCTTTGCCGTGGATGCCGACTCGCTGCCATCAGGCGTCGAGGAAACCCACGTCTCGCTGTTCGACGGTTCGAATTGCGGCATCACGCTGACCGGCCGGCCGGTGTTCTCGGTCCAGCATCACCCCGAGGCTTCGCCCGGCCCGCAGGATTCGCACTACCTGTTCCGCCGCTTCGTCAATTTGATCCGCGAAAAGCGCGGTGAGGAATTGCTGGCCGAACGGGCTTAGCGCGATCCGGTAGCGCCGCCCCTCATTGCCCTGCCGGGATGGCACTCCCTGGTGAGCGCAATGCGGTTGTGACTCACACCTGTGCTCCATCCTCAGCGACATCGGTGGCGACATTCGTGCGCGCTGCCGGCCTCGCAACTTTCGTCACAAAGACGATGACCGCCAGCGTCAGGAAGCACGCTCCCAGCAGATAGGGCGCGCCGCCGAAGGTCACCGGCGCGCTTGGCCCGGTGAACCAGGAAAAGATCGCCGTGTAGAGCAGCGGCGTGATGATCGAGGTGATCGAGAAGATCGAGGTCATCGCGCCCTGCAGTTCGCCTTGCGCCGAAGGCGGCACCTTGGCGGCGGCGAGGCTCCTCAGCGGCGGGTCGGCCAGCGCTTCCAGGCAGCCGACGACGATCACCGCATAGATCATCCAGCCTTGCGACGCGAAGGCGTAGCCGAAGGCGCTGGCTGCCGTGAATGTCAGGCCGATGACCGCCGTCTTCCACTCGCCAAGCCTCGGGATGACGCGCGGCAGCACCGTCGCCATGACGATCGCGCCGCACAGGCCGAAGGCGCCGAGCGAGAAGCCGATCTGCTGCTCGCTCCAGCCATAGCGGTAGCTGGAGACGAACGACCAGACCGCCGGATACATCATATGCCCGAGCGTCATCAGGAAGAAGACAAGCCCGATCCAGCCGATGCCTTGATATTGGCGCATCTGCAGAAGCGTGCCGACCGGGTTGGCGCGTTTCCACTCGAAGCGGCGGCGGTGCTTGTCATCGAGCGTTTCCGGCAGGAAAAACAAAGCGATGAGGAAATTCACGAAGGCGAGCCCGGCGGCGAAATAGAACGGCACGCGCGGCCCGAACGTGCCGAGCAGCCCGCCCAGAACCGGCCCGATGACGAAGCCGACGCCAAATGCGATGCCGAGCAGGCCGAAATTCTTAGCCCGATTGTCATCGTTCGAGATGTCGGCGATGAAGGCCGATGTCGTCGAATAGCTGGCGCCCGAAATGCCGGCCAGCACGCGCCCGATGAACAGCATCGGGTAGGACCAGGCGACGGCGCAGATCAGATTGTCGATGGAGAAGGTCAGCACCGATGCGAGCAGGATCGGCCGCCGCCCGAACCGGTCGCTCAAGCCGCCCATGATCGGTGCGAAGAAGAACTGCATCGCCGCATAGACGAAGAACAGCCAGCCGCCTTCGATCGCCGCGCCGCTGATGCTGACCCCGGTCAATTCCCGGAGATAGGCCGGCAGCACCGGCATGATCATGCCGAAGCCGATAATGTCGAGCAGCAGCGTGGTGAAGACGAGCGCAAGGCCCCGTCTGGCGGTTTTGGGGTCGATCATGCAGGATCAAGCTCCTCTGCTCGCCCTCAGGCGCAGGCGGACGCACCTTATAGGCGAGCTCGCGGAAAGGAACAATGCAGGAACAGGCCGAATCTATTCATCCTGACACCACCTGACGGCAGCATCGCCGGCAGGTGAAGCTCGACAACGGTCTGGTCAGATCGGCCCACTCAGCGTGTTGCAATCCGACAGCTTGCCGCTCTTGTAACCACGCGCCAGCCAGGTCTGCCGCTGCTGCGAGGTGCCGTGGTTGAAGCTTTCCGGCACGACATAGCCCTGCATCTTCTTCTGCAGCGTGTCGTCGCCGATCTGCTTGGCGGCGTTCAGCGCGCTTTCGATGTCGCCCTGCTCCAATATGCCTTTCTGTCCGGTGTAGTGGGCCCACACACCGGCAAAGCAGTCGGCCTGAAGCTCGATTCGCACCGACATCTGGTTGGCCTCGACCTCGCCCATGCTCTGCCGCATCTGGTTGAACTTGGACATGATGCCGGTCAGGTTCTGCACATGATGGCCGATTTCATGCGCGATCACATAGGCGCGGGCAAATTCGCCCGAAGCGCCGAACTGCTGGTCGAGTTGCTGGAAGAAGGTCATGTCCAGATAGACCTTGTGGTCGCCGGGACAATAGAACGGTCCGGCCGCCGCGGAGGCAAAGCCGCAGGCCGAACGGACCTGGCCGGAAAACAGCACCAGCTTGGGATCCTCGTAGGTCAATCCCTGCGACTTGAAGATGCCGGTCCAGGTGTCCTCGGTCTCGGCCAGCACGGTCGCCACGAACTGCTTCATCTCGTCATTGGCCGGTGTGGCACCGTTGTCCTGGCCGCTGTTGTCGGTGATCTGGCCGCCGCCGCCCGGCAGCAGGCCGCCGTCGCCACCACCCAGGATCGTCGAAGGATCGAAGCCGAAATACCATCCGGCCAGCACCACCAGGATGACGAGGAAGATGCTGCCCCCGCCACCGGTGCGGCCGCCGATCGGAATGCGGAACTGGCCACCGCCGCCGCCGAGTCCGCCACCGCCGCTGTCGCTGCGGTCGTCCTCGATATTGTCACTCTGACGACGGCCCTTCCAGAGCATGGCAACTCCTCGTACAGCAAACCTCCCCGTTGCTCCGGGGCGACAAACAATTATCCCAACGGTTGCGCCAAGTCACAGCATTTTTCGATGGCCTTTTTGGCCACACGCGTTGCCTTGCGGCCAAGTTCGTTGTGGCGAGCGGCTCGGCGTGGCAATCGTCCCCGTGGCCTACAGCCGATCACGTAAGCCCGACAGAGAGCTAATCTTCCTGCTTGGCGCCGGCGCTCTTGCCGTCGGAGCTCTTCGAACGCTCCTCGAAACGCGCCGCGCCCTTTTTCAGCGGATGGCCGGTTTCGGCTTCGGTCTTGCGCTCATCCCTGGCCGCCGCCTGTTTCAGTCCCTCGGCTGCCTGCTTGCCCTTTGCCGCCGGCGTTTGTTCGATGCCCATCGTTTCCTCCCTTTCGCGCGCCAATCGCACGGATCTGGTGCAAACGTGTCTGGCGTGCGACGGTTCCGGCGACGCGGGAACTCTGGCGCTCAGCGCGCCGTCATCGCCTTGCGGAAGGCTTCCAGCGTCTCGGCGCTGACATGGTGCTCGATGCCCTCGGCATCGATGCGCGCTGTCTCCGCACTGACACCGAGCGAGCGCAAGAAAGCTTCCACCGTCTGGTGGCGGATGCGGCTTTCCTCCGCGACTTTGCGGCCGGCTTCGGTCAGGAACACGCCACGATAGGGCTTTCTCGACACCAGACCGTCGGCGCACAGCCTGGTCAGCATCTTGGCCACCGTCGGCTGCGCGACGCCGAGCCGTGCGGCGATGTCGACCTGACGCGCCTCGTTGCCGTCTTCGATCAGGTCGGCGATCAGTTCGACATAATCCTCGACCAACGCACTGCGGCGCGCTTCGCGCTGCTGCCGGAAGCCCTCCGAATGAATTTCGGCGTCGAGCAGCGGCTCGCGCGGAACTGGTCTGTTCTTCAGCACCAATACGCGCTCCTCCCAAGACTATTTGCCATCCATGCTTTCATAGCACGGGCTCTGATTCTTCAGGCCGTTTATTTGCATTCCGCCACAGGTGCAACCGGGGCTTCCGATTGCCGTTTCACCCGATGACCGCCAGCCGGATAAAAAGCAACGACAATGAAATATAGCATATTGCATAATGTTGAGCCATGGCATAGCTTAAGGCAACATCGTCCAGTCTCGCGGAAAGCCCTCCTTCATGTCTGAAGCCGAAGCCACAGCCTCCCGTTCCTCATGGCGGTTCGCCAGGCCCGACGAGGACGAGCAGCCCAGCCTGCGCGAAGTCAATTCCTCTATCGCCGTGCCGAACTCGGGCGTCTGGTTCCGTCGCCTGTTCGCCTTCATGGGTCCCGGCTACATGGTCTCGGTCGGCTATATGGACCCCGGCAACTGGGCGACCGACCTCGCCGGCGGCGCCCAGTTCGGTTACACGCTGCTGTTCATCATCATGCTGTCCAACCTGATGGCGATCCTTTTGCAGGCGCTGGCGGCACGGCTCGGCATCGCCACCGGCCGCGACCTCGCCCAGGCCTGCCGGGCCTATTATCCCCGGCCGGTGAACTTCGTGCTGTGGATCGCCTGCGAGCTGGCCATCATCGCCTGCGACCTGGCCGAAGTCATCGGCACCGCGATCGCATTGCAGCTTCTGTTCGGCATTCCGCTGATCGGCGGCGCCATGCTGACGGCGCTCGACGCCTTCCTCGTGCTGCTCCTGATGAACAAGGGGTTTCGCTATCTCGAAGCCTTCGTCATCGCGCTTTTGATCATCATCTTCAGCTGCTTCGCCATCCAGATCTTCGTCGCCGCCCCGCCGGCCGGTTCGATCCTGCATGCCATGTTCGTGCCGTCGTCGGAAATCGTCACCAATCCGGCGATGCTCTACATCGCCATCGGCATCATCGGCGCCACCGTCATGCCGCATAATCTCTATCTGCACTCCTCGATCGTGCAGACCCGCGCCTATGAACGCACCGACAAGGGCAAGCGCGACGCCATCAAATGGGCAACGACGGACTCGACCATCGCCCTGATGCTGGCTTTGTTCGTCAACGCCTCGATCCTGATCGTGTCCGCGGTCGCCTTTCACAACACCGGCCACCAGGACGTCGCAGAGATCGGCCAGGCCTTCGAGCTGCTGTCGCCGCTGCTCGGCCTCGGCATCGCCTCGATCCTGTTCGCGGTGGCGCTGCTGGCTTCCGGCCTGAACTCGACGGTGACGGCCACGCTCGCCGGCCAGATTGTTATGGAAGGCTTCCTGCGCCTGCGCATCCCCAACTGGGCACGCCGGCTGCTGACGCGCGGCCTCGCCATTATCCCGGTGGTGGTCGTCACCGCGCTCTATGGCGAAAAGGGCACCGGCCAGTTGCTGGTGTTCAGCCAGGTCATCCTGTCGATGCAACTGCCCTTCGCGGTCGTCCCGCTGGTGCAGTTCGTCTCCGACAAGAAGAAGATGGGCAATCTCGCCATTCCGCGCGGCGTCGCAGCCCTTGCCTGGGTGGTCGCCGCGATCATCCTGGTGCTCAACTTCAAGCTGCTCTACGACACCATGTTCGGGGTCGGCTGAGTTCCGCTTCGCCTGGAAACCGGCTGCCCTCTGCGCAGGGGGCAGCCTCGCGACAAATCGGCAATCCGCGCTATGTTTTCCGGCATCATGACCCGGATCGAAGACATCAGGAAATTCTACGCGCGGCTGCTGGCCGCCAATGCCGGCTCGCCCGACCCACGTCTGGAAGCGGCTTTCGCCGACGTGCCGCGCGAAGCGTTTCTCGGTCCCGGGCCGTGGACGGTCGTCGCCGGCAACGGCAAGATCAGAACACCAAGCGCCGATCCGGCTCATATCTATCAGAACGTGCTGGTGGCGCTCGACGACGACAAGGGCATCAACAATGGCGAGCCATTCCTGCACGCCATGTGGATTGGAAAGCTTGAACCGAAACCCGGTGAGGCGGTTTGCCATATCGGCGCCGGCACCGGCTACTACACCGCCGTGCTGGCCCGGCTGGTTTCGCCAGGCGGCATCGTCACCGCTTTCGAACTCGACGAGAAGCTGGCCGATCTGGCGCGTCAAAATCTCGAAGCCTATGGCAATGCGACGGTGGTACATGGCGATGCCGTGACGACGCCCCTGCCGCCATCCGACATCATCTATGTCAATGCCGGGGTCGCAGCGCCCCCGGCCGGATGGCTGAAGGCGCTGCGGCCAGGCGGCCGCATGATCTTTCCCTGGCGGCCGGCCGAGCGCGTCCCGCTGGCGGTGATGGTGACACGCACGCAAAAAGGCTTCGCCTGCGATCCGTTCATGCGGTCGTGGTTCATTCCCTGTGTCGGCGCCTCGGTCGCGGACCCCGCGGCGATGATCCCCACCGGCGAGCAGGCCGCGCGCAGCCGCTCGATCTGGCTGGCGCAGGACAGGGCGCCG
>NZ_RZQE01000349.1:0-6308 GCF_004022955.1 Mesorhizobium sp. M7A.F.Ca.US.002.01.1.1
TTGTTGAACAGCCAGGCGACCAGCACCACGGCCACCAGCACCAGCCCCACGAACACCGGCACCCGCCAGCGCACCTGCCGGACCGCCGAAGCCCTCGCCGCTTCATAGGCCTCGATGTCTTTTCGGATGCCGGCGATGACCGTTTCGCTCGGCATGAAATCCGCTGATTCCACCGCTACCCCCGCAATCCTGCCTCTGCGGGAGCATGATAGTTGGTTTTGCAAGGGCCGCCAGATGGTTAAGCGGGAACGCCTTCATCGGTTGGTGGAGAAGGGAAGACCGCTTTCAGTCGCTCCGCGACCCTGTCACGCATTCGGCCCTCCAAAGCCTCCATCAACACCAGCCGCTCGTGGTCGCCAGCGCGCAGGCGCATGAAGGGATGCATCCGGTAAGACGCGATCCTGCCGCGCGTACCGGCATCGGCACTGACATCGACAACGAGGATAGAGCCGATGCGGCCCGGCCATGGCTGCCGGGCAAAGGCGGTACCGAGGAAATCGCCGAGCCCATAGGCGACGATCGTCCCGTCAATCTTTTCCACCGGCTGCACGACATGGGCATGATGGCCCGCGATCAGCCCGGCGCCCTGCCCGGCCAGCCGCCTGGCCAGCGCTCGCGTCCCGTCGCGCGGAAAATGTCGGAACTCCCAGTCCCAATGCGGCACGGCGCAGAGAAGGTCCAAGCCAGCGGGTGGCCAGCTCGCCGGATCGCTGTCCATCGAAACGCGCCCGGCAAACAGTTTTTCATCGGCGTTCCGCCACAGCGTGAAGGCGGCGAAGCCGATATCAAGCGATCCAACCTGAATCGGTACAACCGGACCGTCGGCCAGGCCGATCGTGCGGATGCCGAGCCGCAGCAACGCCGCGATTGTCTCGTCGAAACCGGCGATGCCCTGATCCAGCACATGGTTGTTGGCCAGCGACAGCACGAGTTTTTCGCGCGCAACACCAACCGCCGTCAGCGCCTCGGCCAGGAACGGCTCGCTCATCGCATGATGCGTGCCGAGCCTTGTGCCCAGCACCGCGCTTGGCCTGTCCACAACAGGGCTTTCGCAATTGCCGATCACCAGATCGGCAGCGCCGAGCAGCGCCTTGATCGCCGGATCGCAATCCGGCGCGCTGCGGTTGGCCACCGCCGAGATGTCGCCGACAAAGGCAAGCCGCACCGCTTGCTTCGGCGGTGGATCCATCAGCGTCCCGGCCATCGGCGCAAAGTCTTGAGCGTCGCCGGCCAGTGACGGCTTCAGGAAACGCGGCAGCCAGGACAGCTTGTAGGAAAACGGATAATTCGACACGCGATGCCCAATTGTTTGCCCTGTGTAGACCGTCCGCCGGGCGGGTTGAAGCGCGGCGCTGCAAATGGTGTATGTTTGCACTGCGCGACAAAACATTGGGGGGAAAAGATGACACGACTGGCAGGCCTGCTGACATCCGCTTTCATTCTGCTCCTGCCGCTGTCTTCCGCGTCGGCGGCAATGCCAGAAGCGGCAACCACATTGTTTGAGGCGAAGACCGTGGCCGCGCGCGACACCGCTCTCTCGACGCTGGAGGCTGCCGCGCCAAAAGACCCGGCATCCGCCTATGCGGCCGGGGCGGGCGAGTTCTTTACCGCACTGGAGATCCTGGCCACCGGCCTGCACCGTCATGGTTTCGAAAGCCCGCAATCCTTCATGCTGCCGCTGATGCGGTTGCCGGTGCCCGACAATCCCAATCCCGAGCCGCTCACTTACGAGCAGTTCCGCGCCATCCTGGTCGGCTTCCGTGACCGGCTGGAGAAATCCGCAGCCACGTTTGCCTCGGTGCCGCCCGATGCCGATATCGGCATGGTCATCGATCTCACCCATGCCGGCATCGACCTCAACGAGGACGGCACCATCGCGCCGGACGAGAGCATGGCGGCGATCATCGCCTCACTCTCGCGCGGCGGTATCTCGTCGGACGCCGCCGCCCCCACGCTCACCTTCCGCTTCGACCGCGCCGACGGCTACTGGCTGCAGGGCTATGCCGAGTTCCTGATGGCGCAGGCCGATTTCTGGCTTGCGCATGATTTCAGGAGCACCTTCGACGGCTCGTTTCACATGCTGTTCCCGCGCGCCAAATTGCCGCTGCAGGATATTCTGGTGCCGCCGGCCGGCGATATGGGCTCGAGCATCTTCTCCTCGGAATGGCGCATCGCCGATTTCATCTCGATGGTGCATCTCGTCAACTGGCCGGTGATCGAACCGGAGCGCCGGCAAGCAGCGCGCCGCCACCTGCTGGAAATGATCCGGCTGTCGCGCGAGGACTGGAAGGCGATCCGCGCCGAGACCGACAATGACCGCGAATGGCTGCCTGGACCGCAGCAGAAGGGCGAGAACCCGCTCACCGGCCTCGAAGTCGGCGAGGAGCAGGTCCAGGCCTGGCTCGCCGCCTTGACCATGGCCGAGGATCTCCTGGAAGGCCGCAAGCTGCTGCCGCATTTCCGCGTCACCGCCAGTACTGGGCTTGGCATCAACATGAAGCGCTTCTTCGACGAGCCAAAAAACTTCGATCTCGTGCTGTCGATCACCGGCCCGGCCATCGCGCCCTACCTCGAAAGCGGCGAGCTCGCGACCAGCGACGATTTCGACCAGATCCAGCGCCAGTTCGGCGGCGGCGGGTTTTTGACGTTTGCGCTTTGGTTCAACTGAGGGTGGGCCGTTTGAGGCCGCCTTCCCGCGAGAAATCTAGCATGGCAGGCAACGGTTTTACCGGAAACACGCGCGCCTTTTGTAGGCAGGTCTGCCGGCAGTCGGTTCGCTGCATACACCGCGCGGAGGCGCTGCGTAAAAATTAGCAGTGGCTGTTTTGCTTGACTCGGCCGCCAAAAACAGGCAGCAAAACCAGGTCGGAAGGGCGACAACACCACTTTCCTGGCCGTGGACGAAGGCTGATTTGGCCAAAATCCACATCTCGTCGTTGGTTTTGAGAGGAATTGATTAACCAACTTTGTCCATATTTTGAAGCAATCGGCAACCAACTACAGACGCGGCAAACGCGTCGGGGACCACCTGGGATCACTCACAGAATGGTCGTCGCGGCTCTCAAGGCCACGTACGGGGAAACCGATTGAAGCGAGATTGGTTGCATGGCGTTGTTGAGTACACACAAAAAAAACCGGGGACAGCGTGAGGGCGGCGAGTTCGTCGATGCTCCACGTTCCCCTTCCTTCAACGCTGGCCGGGTGGCCCGCTGGGTCGCGCTGCCTTGCGTCAGCACCGCCATCGGTCTTTGGTTGATCGGCACCATGGCTGGCCTCAGTTCCGTCGGCGCCTCTCTGTCGGCAACTTCGGTTGGCCTGCCCCAGACACTGTCGACACCGGGATCGCTCGCACTTGCCGATCCGCTGAAACAGCACTTTTTGAAAGCACCCTTCGTGCTGGCCAACGCCAATGGCGGCACTCAGGCCCTGCATGATCATTCGGTGCAGTGCGGCGCCAGCTGTTTCAAGCTGGCCAGGGTAAGCGCGCGGGCGGAAAAATCCGAACGCCTTGTAGCGCAGGCAAAGCCGATGCCCGCCGCCGTGAAGTCGAAGGCGCAGGAGCGCTTCGAACGCATGGAAGCGTCGCTTTCGCCGATGAAGCTGGCCGCTGCCTTTGCCGATGCCGGAAAGCCTGCCGCCAGTGCCAACACCCGCCCGGTGATCTCCACAGTCGCACCGCGAATTGCCGAGGCGTCGTTGGTGCCCTCCGTCCAGCTCACAGCCAGCCTGTCCGATAACATGCCAGTTCCGGCGGCCGAACGTTTCGCCCGGCTGGATACCGACTCGGTGGTCGTTCAGACCGCACCGCCTCCGATGGGCTTTGCCCAATCCGGTACGCCGGACAATTCGCAGTTGGCGCTTGCTCTGGTGCAGTCCCTGCCGGCCGATGACGAGGCGTTCGCCTCACCGCTGCCGATCGAGGAATCGTCAGCCGATGTCGTGGTTTCACCCGTCGAAACCCAGCAGGATCAACCCGGCGATGCCGCCTCCCTGCCGGACGCTCTGACCGACGACGTGCCGTTGCCGACCCGGCGTCCGCAATTCGACGCGCCGCAGCCCAAAGTGGTCCAGCAGGAGCCTAAGTCCGTCCAGCAGCCGAAATCCGTTCAGCAGCCGAAGCCGGCACGCGAGACGGTCCAGCAGGCCCAGCCGGCAAAACCGACGCGGCAAGGCCGGCCGGCCGATGGCGGCGATGTGCTGGCCTATGCCAAGCCCGACACGCCCTCGGGCGGCCTTGGCAAGGCGTTCAGGAACCTCTTCAACTCGCCAGCCGCCAGGAGCGGAGCCGGCAATGGCGTCGCCGTGTACGACATCAGCAGCGCGACCGTCTACATGCCTGACGGCTCGAGGCTGGAGGCGCATTCAGGCATCGGCGCCATGGCGGACCAGCCGCGTTATGCCGACCAGAAGAATCGCGGACCCACGCCGCCCAACACCTACAATCTGTCGATGCGCGAGTCGCGCTTCCACGGAGTGGAGGCCTTGCGCCTGACACCGGTCGATGGCCGCAACAAATACAATCGCAACGGCCTGCTGGCCCATACCTACCTGCTCCGGGGCCGCTACGCCCAGTCGAGCGGCTGCGTCGCCTTCAAGGACTATGCGCGCTTCCTCGCCGCTTTCAAGAAGGGCAAAATCAAACGCCTCGTCGTGGTGCCGCGCCTGAACGGGTCGGCGACGCAGGTCGCATCAGCCGCCAGGGGCGTGTAACGACAAGAGGCTTTCGGGCGCCCTCCCGCTGCTCCTGACAGCAGGCTGTCAGGAGCAGCGCTGTCCGGCACGCCTCTCCCCACCGCGCTCTTTCCATTTTGGCCAGGAAATCCCATATTCGGGACATGGCCAAATCTCCCGATCAGAAAACGCCGCCGACGGCGAATGACGACCGCGCCGCGCCGAAGCGGCGCAGCCCGCTGACCGATTTCCTCGACGCCTCCGAGCCGCTGCACAAAGGCGGCTTCGCCGAGATGCCGCAGCCGGAGCTCTCTGGCACGCCGCTGACCGGTTCGATCGCGGATTGGGCCGAGCAGATCGAGCAGGAAGCCGAAAACGAAGGACGTCTTGTCGCCAAGGGTGACGGCGGCAAATCGCCGAAGCCGTCGAAGAAGATACCCGAGCGCTCAAGCTCGCCGGGGCGCAGTTCGCGCGGCACCTCGATGGGTGGCGCGGCGTCAGCCAGGGAGCGCACGGCAGCCGGCCTCAATCCGGTCGCCGGCCTCGACATCTCGCTGGAGGACGCCGAGACCATGGCCTCGGGCAGCGTCACCGCGACGGTGGCGGCACTGTCGGCGCTGATCGAATCCGGCAATCCGCTGCACAAGGACGGCGTGCTGTGGACGCCGCACCGCCCTGCCCGCCCCGAAAAATCCGAAGGCGGCATCGCCATCAAGATGGTGTCGGAGTTCGAGCCGGCCGGCGACCAGCCGACCGCGATCAAGGATCTGGTCGAAGGCGTCGATAACCACGACCGCACCCAGGTGCTGCTCGGCGTCACCGGCTCAGGAAAAACCTTCACCATGGCCAAGGTGATCGAGGAGACGCAGCGCCCTGCCTTGATCTTGGCGCCGAACAAGACGCTTGCCGCGCAGCTCTATTCCGAGTTCAAGAAATTCTTCCCGGAAAACGCCGTTGAGTATTTCGTCTCTTACTACGATTATTACCAGCCGGAAGCCTACGTCCCGCGCACCGACACTTTCATCGAGAAGGAATCCTCGATCAACGAGCAGATCGACCGCATGCGCCACTCGGCGACGCGTTCGCTGCTTGAGCGCGACGACGTCATCATCGTCGCCTCGGTGTCCTGCATCTACGGTATCGGCTCGGTCGAAACCTATACGGCGATGACCTTCCAGATGCAGATCGGCGACCGGCTCGACCAGCGCGCGCTGCTCGCCGATCTCGTCGCCCAGCAGTACAAGCGGCAGGACATCAACTTTGTCCGCGGCTCGTTCCGCGTGCGCGGCGACACCATCGAAATCTTCCCGGCCCACCTGGAAGACCGCGCCTGGCGCATCTCGATGTTCGGCGACGAGATCGAGCAGATCACCGAATTCGACCCGCTGACCGGCCAGAAGACCGGCGAGCTGAAAAGCGTCAAGATCTACGCCAATTCGCACTATGTGACGCCGCGCCCGACGCTGAACCAGGCGATCAAGTCGATCAAGGAAGAGCTCAAGCACCGGCTGGTCGAACTGGAGCGGGCCGGCCGCCTGCTTGAGGCACAGCGGCTGGAACAGCGCTGCCGCTTCGACCTCGAAATGCTGGAAGCCACCGGCTCGTGCGCCGGCATCGAGAACTATTCGCGCTATCTC
>NZ_RZQE01000034.1:0-25443 GCF_004022955.1 Mesorhizobium sp. M7A.F.Ca.US.002.01.1.1
CCGCCGCAAGGAATATTGGGGTTATTTCCTGTTCTGGGTGGTCTCGCTGCTTGTCATCGGCGGCATCGGTCTTTTCGCCGACAATGAAATGGGCAATTTCGACAGCAGCGTATCGGCGGCGGTAACCGTCGGCCTTTGCGGCACCTTCGTCCTGGCGACACTGCTGCCCAGCCTCGGCATGACCGTTCGCCGCATCCATGACATCGGCCTCTCGGGCTGGCTTTATCTGGTGGTGCTGATCCCGACCATCGGCAGCCTGATCATCCTGGTCTTCGCGCTGATCCCGACGCAGGCCCGCGAAAACCAGTGGGGACCGGTGCCGGCGGGCGTCAGGGTCTAGGGATGATCGCCTTCAGCGCCTCGCCCGAAAGCCTGAGAAAGACCTTCTGGCCGTGGCGTTCTGCGCCAAGTCGGTCGTAGAAACGCTGCGCGCCTTCGTTCCAGTCCTCGCTGGTCAGGTCGATGCGGCCGATGCCTTCGCGCAGGCAATGATCGGCGAGAAAGCCGATCAGCGCCCGGCCGACACCAGCGTTGCGGGCTTTGTCGCGCACGAACAGGTCCTTAAGGAACAGCAGCCGCTCGAGATCGATACCGGGATGCGCGATCGCCACCGACGCCAGGCCGCTGACCTCGCCCTCGATGAAGGCGAGCGCGAAATGCGGATAGGCCGGGCTTTCCTCGCCAAGCCATTTTCGTGCCGCAGACAGGGCCCGGTCGGCATTGAGAGGCGGTTGCCGATAATGTCCCGCCATCTCGCAAAACATGGCCGCGAGCGTCGTCGCGTCCTCGATCGTCGCCCAGCGGACGTCGACCGTCACGGTATCAGCCCAGGAATTTGGCGATGATCGCGTCGCCCATCTCAACCGTACCGACCTCGGTCATGCCATCGGACATGATGTCTTTCGTCCGCAGGCCTGCGTCGAGCACGGCGGCGATCGCGCCTTCGACGCGGTCGGCTTCATCGACCATGCCGAAGGAATAGCGCAGGCACATGGCGAAGGAGGCGATCATGGCGATCGGGTTGGCAATGCCCTTGCCGGCAATGTCGGGCGCCGAACCGTGCACCGGCTCGTAGAGCGCCTTGCGCTTCTTGGTCTTCACGTCAGGCGCGCCGAGCGAGGCCGACGGCAGCATGCCGATCGAGCCGGTCAGCATAGCGGCGATATCGGACAGCATATCGCCGAACAGATTGTCGGTGACGATGACGTCGAACTGCTTTGGCCAGCGCACCAGCTGCATGCCGCCGGCGTCGGCCAGCATGTGGTCGAGCTTGACGTCGGAATAGCGCGCCTTGTGGGTCTGGGTGACGACCTCGTTCCACAACACGCCCGACTTCATCACATTGCGCTTTTCCATCGAGGTGACGTGGTTCTTGCGGGTGCGCGCGAGTTCGAAGGCGACGCCCGAAATGCGCTCGATCTCGAACGTGTCGTAGACCTGCGTGTCGATGCCGCGCTTCTGTCCGTTGCCGAGATCGATGATCTGCTTGGGCTCGCCGAAATAGACGCCACCGGTCAGCTCGCGCACGATCAATATGTCGAGACCTTCGACCACCTCCTGCTTGAGCGAGGAGGACGCCGCCAGCGCCGGATAGCAGATGGCCGGGCGCAGATTGGCGAATAGCTCCATGTCCTTGCGCAGGCGCAGCAGGCCGGCTTCCGGGCGCACCTCATAGGGCACCGCATCCCATTTCGGACCGCCGACGGCGCCGAACAGCACCGCGTCGGCCGCCATCGCCTTTTCCATGTCGGCATCGGAGATCGCCGCGCCATGCACGTCATAGGCACAGCCGCCGACCAGCCCCTCATCGGTGGCAAAACCGCTGCCGAGCCTGTCGTTCATAACCGCGATCAGTTTCTTGACCTCGGCCATGGCCTCAGGACCGATGCCGTCACCGGGGAGCAGGAAAAGATGCTTCGTTGCCATGGAGAAACCGTCCTGGAAAGATTTGAACCGCGGCCTTGCTAAACGCCAAGCGAGTTGCATGCAAGCAGGAACGCAGCGATCACGGATAACCCGATTCGTTGGTGATCCGTAGCGCCCCCCTCTGCCCTGCCGGGCATCTCCCCCTCAAGGGGGAGATTGGCAGCATTATCGTTTCGCCTCTTCTTTCTGACGTGGAGATTGGCGAACGCCGAGGCGACATCCAATCTCCCCCCTTGAGGGGGAGATGGCCGGCAGGCCAGAGGGGGGCGCTGTCCCGCCGGCATACGTCATCACTGATGCGAGAGAATGTTGACCAGCCGGCCGAACGGATCGCGCACGTAGAAGCGTCGCACGCCCCACGGTTCGTCGGCCGGTCCGTATTCGATGGCAAAGCCCGCCGCCTTCATGGCATCGAGCGCTGCATCGACATCGTCGACCTCGATCGAGAGATCCGGCACCGGCGTGCCGGAGCCGCCTTGCGCCATGAAGCTGACCTGGACATCCATCTTTGCTTGCGAGCCGTAGGTCGCGATCCAGCCGAGGTCCATCAGCAGGTCGAGACCGAGCACATCCTGGTAGAAACGCTTCGCCGCCGCGACATCCGCTGTCTCGATATTGGCAACGATGCGCTGGACTTTCATCGTCGGTCGCCCTTCAGGCCGTGCGCCGCAGCGCCGTCACCTCGATCTCGATCTTCATTTCCGGTTTGTTGAGCTGGCAGACGATCATCGTCGCTGCCGGCCTGATGTCACCGAACGTCTCGCCGAGGATCGGGAAGACTACATCCACGAAGGCCTGGTCGGTGATGTAGTAATGCGCCCGCACCACGTCAGCCATCTCGAAGCCGCCGTCCTTCAGCGCCTTGCCGATCGTCGCCAGGCAATTGCGCGTCTGCGCCTCCACCGTTTCCGGCATCGTCATCGTCGCATAGTCGTAGCCGGTGGTGCCGGAGACGAAGCACCAGTCGCCCTGCACCACGGCGCGCGAATAGCCGGCGGTCTTTTCGAACGGCGAACCGGTGGAGATGAGTTTGCGCATATGAGGGGCCTTGCTTGGGTTGTCGGCCAGCATTAGCAGGCGGAACGGCGCGGGTCGTGGGCCAAGCCAGGCAAACTGTTATCCCGGAAGCGAAGCGCGAACCTCCGAGATTGGTTGAAGCATCCCTTCCGTCGTCATCCTATGGCGGAGCAAGGAGCGTAGCGACGCGGCGCAGACCATAGGATGACGAAAGCGAGGGGGTGCTGCGCAACGCTAAAGCTTTAATTTGCCGCCCCCAGCGCCTTGTCCAACGCCGCCTTCACATCCGCGGGCCATGTCGCCACACCAGGCCACGCCTGCGGCTGGCCATTGTCGCCGCGGCGGGCGAAGTAGAGTTTGCGCTGGGCCGGGTCGACCGCCATGAAGCCGTCATTGCCGCCGCAGTCATGCGGCACGCAGCCGCTGGCGTAGAAGGCGCCCGAAGCGGTCTTTTCGGTGCCGCCGCCGACCAGCAGGCTGGTCGCCATGTCGGGCATGTCCTTGCCGAGCAGCTTTTCCGCTTCCGTGTAGACGGCCTCATTGTGGAAGGCGTCGATGATGTTCTGGTACTTTTCCGGATCGATGTCTTTCCAGTCCGTTCCGGGTTCCGGCATGTAGGTAAGATTGCCCGAAATCGTCAGCCCGTCGGTCGGCGACCATTGCAAAGCCGGCTTCTGATCTCCCGGCAACAGGTAGGGCACGAAATAGATGGCGCTGTCGGACACCGCCGAGGGCGGCGCGCCGCACTGGTCCTGCTCGACCGTGGTGCTCTGGATCGTGCCGCCTTCCGGTTTCCAGACGATCACCGTCGCCGGCCCGCATTGATTGCCGCCGTCGCCGACATCGAACAGCGCCACCTTGACGCCGCCGACCTCGACTGTTTTGTCGAAGAAGACATCGTAATTGCTGGCCAGCTGCTGACCGTCATAGGCGAGCACCTTCTCGCCGTACTGTTCCTTCTGGGTGATGGTCAGCGTGCCGCCTTCGAACGGGACGGGAGCTTGCTTGTCGTCATCGGAAGCATCGGCGGCGTTCGTCCCCTGATCGGCGGACGGCTGCTCCGTCGCCGGGGCCGGCTGTGTGGCGGGCGTCTGGGTCTGCGCAGACGCGCTGGCGATTTGCCCCAGCAACAAGGCCAGCCCGCAAAGGCCGGCAAGAAGCGAACGTGTCATGACTGTCCCTCCACTCAGTCGCCGCGAACCGGCCCGAAAGGCCAGATCCATCCGTCCGGAGCGCGCCGCTCAGGCCCAGGGGCGCTGTTCGGCGTTCCGCTTCTCGAACGAAGCGATGGCGCCGGCTTTCTCCATGGTCAGGCCGATATCGTCGAGCCCGTTGAGCAGGCAGTGCCGCTTGAAGTCGTCGAGGTCGAATTTGACCACGCCGCCATCCGGCCCACGGATTTCCTTGGCTTCGAGGTCGACCGACACCGTGGCATTGGAGCCGCGCGAGGCGTCGTCCATCAGCTTCTCGAGATCCTCGGGGCTGACGGTGATCGGCAGGATGCCGTTCTTGAAGCAGTTGTTGTAGAAAATGTCGGCGAACGAGGTCGAGATGACGCAGCGAATACCGAAGTCGAGCAGCGCCCATGGTGCGTGCTCGCGGCTGGAACCGCAGCCGAAATTGTCGCCGGCGACCAGGATCTGCGCCTTGCGGTAGGCCGGCTTGTTGAGCACGAAATCCGGGTTTTCCGAACCGTCGTCCTTGTAGCGCATTTCGGCGAACAGGCCGGTGCCGAGCCCGGTGCGCTTGATCGTCTTGAGGTAATCCTTGGGGATGATCATGTCGGTGTCGACATTGACGATCGGCATCGGAGCGGCGACGCCGGTGAGCTTGGTGAATTTTTCCATGGCTTTTGCCCGTGTTTTCGTTGCGGGGGAATTTGCTGAGGCCCGGTTTACACAAAGCCGGCGGCAAATAAAAGGCAACTGTTCGTGCATGGTGGCACAAGCCAGCCCGATGGTGCAATCTGGCGGCCATGGCAGAAAACGCACACGTCCTCTATAACAGAGAACCCGCGCTCGACATCGCCGAATTCCGTCGCGTGCTGGTCGAATCCGGCCTCGGCGAGACACGGCCGATCGATGATGAAGCGCGGCTGCGGGCGATGCTGTCGGGCGCCAATCTGGTGCTGACCGCGCGCCTTGATATTCAGGGCAAGCCGCTGATCGGCGTCATCAGGGCGATCACCGACTTCTCCTGGGTCTGCTACATCTCCGAACTCGCCGTTTCCCGATCGGCACAGGGGCTCGGCATCGGCAAGGGCCTGATGGACGAGGCGCGCCGGCAGCTTGGACCATCGGTCGCCATCAGCCTGATCTCCATGCCCGATGCCGTAGGCTTCTACGAACGTATCGGCATGAAGCGCATGGCCGACGCCTTCTGGTTCGACCGCAAGGGCTGAGGCTCGCTCGAAATACTCTTCCGCAACCGTAGCGATCCTTCGCGCCAGCGTCAAAAAGGACCTTCCCTTTGCCCGCTCAAATCACATTCAATTCCCGGAACGCCCTTCCCTCCGCCACCCGCTCATACCCGAACGCCGAGCAATCCACCGTGCGATAACCGCCATGCACGATTAGTTCGGCCAGCGCTTTGCCCACTGCTGGCGCCTGCTGCAGGCCGTGGCCGGAAAAGCCGTTGGCGAACAGGAAATTGCCGACGTCGGGATGCGGACCGATCACCGCGTTCTGGTCGAGCGTGTTGTAGTCGTAGTGGCCGGCCCAGGCACGGGTCGGCTTGATCGCCTCGAAGGCGGGAATACGGGTCGCCAGCACCGGCCAGATCACCTCTTCGAACAGTGGCCAGTTTACCTCGAAGTCGCCGGGATCGGGTGCGCAGTCGCCTTCCTCCGGTTCGGCGCCGCCGGTGAGGTAGACCGAGCCTTCCGGACGGACATAGATGCCGGAGGGATCGACCAGCAGCGGCATGTCGGCATATTTCTCGCGCGCCTCGAAGACGAAGACATTGCGCTTGCGCGGCTCGACCGGCAGCTCGAGCCCGGCCATGGCAGCCACCTTGCCGGCGTTAGGGCCGGCGGCGTTGACGACGATGCCAGCCTCCAGCGTCTCGCCATTGCCCAGGCTCACTCCCGTGACGCGGTTGCCATCGCGCGCGATGCCGGTGACATCTGCGGCGATGAAATCGACTTTCTTCTGCCGCAGCGCCTTGCGGAACAGCGTCAGCATCGCATGCGCGTCGAACCAGCCTTCGCCGCTGCGGCCATAGGCGCCGGCTGAAATGCCCTCGGTCGACAGCCATGGGAACCGGCGCACCAGCTGATCCGCGTCCTCCAGCACAATGTCGGCGCCCTCGGCCATCTGCGCCTGGTGATTGCTCCTCAGGATCGGCAAGCCGTCCTCGCCGGCAAGGATGAGGTAGCCGCCCTCGCGAAAGCCGATATCGGCGTCATCCCCGAACTCTTCCTTCAGCCGCCGGAACAGCTTCAGCGTGAACTGCGACAGGCGGATGTTTTCCGGGATCGAGAATTGCTGGCGGATCGAGGCCATGGACAGCGTCGTTGCCGCATGCGCGAATTGCGGATCACGCTCGACCAGCGCGATCGTGCCGGAAAACCCTTGCTCACGCAGGTAATAGGCGACCGAGGAGCCGACGATGGCTCCGCCGATGATGACGATGTCGTAGCGCATGTTCTCTCCGATCCGGCCGATAGTGTCCTTCACGCCACCGGCAGAATGACCTCGAAGCGCGTGCCGCGCTCGCTGTCAACCAGCGCGATCATACCATCATGCGCTTTCAGGAGGGCCAGCACGATGCCAAGCCCCATGCCGGTGCCGCCCTGTTCGCGCCGCGTGGTGAAGAACGGCTCGAAAATGCGCGCCCGGTTGCTCGGCGAAATGCCGGCACCGTCATCGCTGACCAGGATGCTCGCCTTGCCGCCGGCGCTCGTAGCGGAGACAGAAACCTGCATCGCGCCATGCCTGGCCGAATTGTCGATGAGATTGGCCAGCACGATAGCCGCGTTCTCGGCCGATATGCGCAATCTGATGTCGCCGCCGGCCCCGATGCTAACCGCGAGCCTGTTGTCGACGGGCAGCAGCGACAGTGCCGCACCGAGCGATGTGCTTTCGCCGCTCGGCGCCAGGTTTTCGGCGCGTGCCAGGTCGAGCAGGCGCCGCACCAGCAGATTGAGCCGCCCCGCATCGGTGACGATATTGTTGGAGAAACGCCGCCGCTCCGCATCGTCCATCGCGCCACCGGAATCGCGCAGCAATTCGGCCGCGCCCTGGATCGCCGTCAGCGGCGATTTGAGCTCATGCGAGACATGTGTGGCGAAAGTCTGGACCGAGTCCGACCGCGCCTGAAGCTTCTCGGCCATGTCGAGGAAGGCGGCGGACAGCTCCGCCATCTCTCGCGTGCCGTGGTGGTCGAGCGGCCGGATCGCCGTGCGGTCGCCGGCGGCGATACGCTCGGTGCGGTCGATCAGCGCATAGATCGGCCGGCTGACGGTGCGCAGGAAGATGAGACCGATGAGCAGCGTGCCGCCGAGAATGGCGATCGCCGCCAACGTCACCTTGCCACGTTCGCCATAGAGATGCTTGATGATGTTGTTGGGCGTCCGCGACACATAGACGACGCCGGCGACCTGGCCGTCGACAGCGACCGGCAGGGCGACGAAGACACGCACCTTGGTGCCGCGGCTGACCGAATAGAGCGGTGGCGTCGGCTGGTCGGGAATGCGCAGCCTGAGCGCGCTGGCATAGTGGCCGGCAAGTGCTGTGCGCACCTCTTCGACCGCACTGAGCGACTGGCCGACCTCGCCGCGCCCGGCAATGACGACGCCCCGGGGGTCGAGCAGCCGGAAGCCGGCCAGCGTGGTTTTCTGGGTGGCGTCGAGGATGCCGGACAGGCGCGCGCCGATCACCGCGAAGGCGGGATCGACGATCGCCGGCATCGCCGCCGGCCGGGTCGGCAGGACATAATCCGAGGCAAGATCGAGCTGCGGTTCGATTGGCCTGTAGAGCGGGTCCGGATTGACGCTGCGGCTTGAATCCCCACTTGGCTCCGGCATCGGCGCACCGAGCTTTTCCGGTGGGATGCCGGCGTCACGTACATCCCGCGCATAGATGGCGGCGATGGCAGCGCCTTGCGCGATCAGCTCCGCCTCGGTCTGGCGGATCAGCTGGTTCTCGTAGAGGCGGAAGAAGAACAGGCCGACCAGTGGCAAGGCCATCACCATGATCAGGATGGCGACGACGACCGTGGCAAGCCGTGGCCGCCATTTGCGGCCGATCCATTTGCTGGAGGCCGTCAGCCGCATCGGCCAAGCCGGAAGCCGACGCCATGCACCGTCTCGATGACATTAGGGCAACCCACAGCTGCCAGTTTGGCGCGGATGTTGCGGATGTGGCTGTCGACGGTGCGGCCGGCGACGTGGATGTTTGCGGCATAGGCGCTGGCCGTCACCGCGTCGCGGTCGAGCACATGCGCCGGCCGCGCCAGGAACCCCTTCAGGATCGAGAACTCAATTCCTGTCAACGATAACGGCTTGCCGTCGAAGCTGGCGGTATGGCTGGCCGGCGCCAGAGCCAGTTTGCCATGCGAAAACTGCCTGTCGTCGGCCGGTTCGGGCGCCGCCGGGCGGGCGCGCCGCAGGATGACGTTGACGCGGGCAACCAGCTCGCGCGGGCTGAATGGTTTCGTCACATAGTCGTCGCCGCCCATTTCGAGCCCGAGGATGCGGTCGATCTCCTCGTCGCGCGCAGAGAGGAACAGCACCGGCACATCGGATATGTGCCGCAGCCGCCGGCAGACCTCCAGCCCGTCCATTTCCGGCATGCCGATATCGAGCATGACGAGGTCCGGTGCCCGGCGGCCGATTGCCTGCAAGGCGGCGGCACCGTCGGCCACCCCTGTCGTTTTCATGCCGGCCTTCTCCAAGGCAAAGCAGATCACCTCGCGGATGTGCGGGTCATCGTCGGCGACGAGGATGTGATGCGGCATGGATCAGCGGCCCGGCATGGAAGGTTCGATAGCGGAGGGAATCACGAACGGCTCCTTGGTGTCGAGATATCGAAGCAGCCGCCAGTCGCGAAAGCTCCAGGCCCGCCAGTTCTGCTGGATAGTTCGATACCAGATTTCGTCGCTGCCGCGCACGCCGGCCAGTTCGCGGACAGTGCCGGCGGCCGCCGTCTTGCCCTGGTGCTCGAGGAAGCGATCAAGCGCGGGAAACGCGCCCGGACCGAGCGAGTGAAGATACCAGGCGTCTAGGGGAATGCCCTGGCCGGTCATTTCGAGGGAATGGTCGACATTGTAGTTGGCGATCGTTGCTGCGAAATTGATGAAACAGCCGGCATAAAGCGTCAGGGATAACGTCAGAAGATTGGCGGACAGCAGCCATTCGTTGGATTTTCTAAGCGCGATGCGGGCAATGATCAGGGCAAGGCCTGATGCCACCAGCCCCATCCAGACAAAGGCGGCGACGCGCCAGTAGGTCAATGCATAGATGCCGATATAGAGGTCGAGCCGCAGGATCGACGAGATGACCAGCATGATGTTCTGCGCCACCCAGACATAGACCAGCCGGCGGATCAGCGGATCGGCCGAGGTTTCGCTGCCGGGTCGCAGCGCTGCCAGCACGAAGCCGGCGGCAAGCAGTGCCGTGACGATCAAGGGATAGGCGCCACGATGCGCGTAGGAGGCGTAGCTCAGCCCATCGGGAAGCGCTGCCCCGCCCCACAGATAGGCGGCGTCGAGCGCCGTCTGCAGCGCAAACAGGATGTTGAAGACGATCAGGGCGCGCAGGATGGCGGCCTTGCCGAACAGGATGTCTTCGATGGTGGTGGCGGTTTTGCCGGCTTGAGCGCTGACCGCCGGCAACGCGCGCGGGATGCGGCGAACCAGGCGCGGCAGGCGCGGTCGCAGAAAAGCCCAGACAGCGGCGAGCACGAACAGCCAGAAGGCAATCCGCGCCAGCTGGATAAGATCGAGCAGCCTCACGAGATCGATCAGCGACAGCCAATAGTCGATGACCGGATTGGCGGCACCGAACAGCGCCAGGAAGACCGCGCCCAGCGTCAGCGGCATCACCCAGACGGCGATCGCCGCCAGCCGGATGCGACGCCCACCGAACCGCCGCGCCGTCCTGCGCCAGCGGATGAAATCAATGACGAAGCGGAACGGCGCCGCCAGCCCGAACAGCACGATCTGCCCGGCAATGCGGGCGATGCTGTGCCGCAGCCGGCCGCTCAACGAAAGCGCGAAGACGGTCAGCGCCGCCAGCGCGATCGAGACCGACAGGGTGCTGACGTTTTCAGCCAGCGGCAGCAGCGCGACAAGCAAGGCGATGGGCTTGAGCCAGACCCGGCCGTCGTTGAAGGCGGCCGGGTGCACAGCCACGACCGCCGCGGCAATCAGCAGGGCGAACAGGAGAACCGTGATCCCGGCGGGCTGGCCATAGAACAGAAAATCCGCGAGCGCTGCCAGCAGGATGGCGACACCGAAACGGCTGCAATAGCTCGGCGCGGCGGAGAACAACGCTGTCATGACCTGGCTTTCCTGATGGCTTCCAGCCGAACCGTTGGCGGGCTTTTGCGGACAAAGGGAATGAGGGTTGCGACGGGACACGCGCGCGGCGGATCGGCCAGCCACCAGCCCTCGCTACGCAGTCGGTGAGTCAGGGACCAACGGGGCTTTGCTCGCTTGTGCATGCCGCTTGTCTCGCAAGCGGGCGGGGAAACGGCAGGGCGGATCCGAGGAGGTTTTCCGCAGGCCCGTGCAGTTTTCGTGCAGGGGTAAACGCTGCCGATCTCCCCCCTCGTGGGGGAGATTGGTAGCTTCATGCCCCGACTTGCCTCACCCGCCCACAAGCGGCATAGATCAGCCATGGAAACCTACCGTCCGCGCCGCTCCGTGCTCTACATCCCGGCCTCCAGCGACAAGGCCTTGGCCAAGATCGCGCAGCTTGCCTGCGATGCCATCATCATCGACCTGGAAGACGCCGTCGCTCCGGCCGACAAGATCGCCGCCCGCGAAAAACTGGCCGGCATTTTCGCCGGCCATTCCGAGAGACGCTGCGAGATGATCGTGCGCATCAATGCGATATCAGGCGAATGGGGCGCCGACGACCTGCTGGCTGCCGCAAGCTGCGAACCCGACGGCATCCTTCTGCCCAAGGTCGACACGCCGCGCGACCTGCTCGAGGCCGGCGACGTGCTTGACGACAATTTTACCCCCGACAGCGTGAAACTATGGGCGATGATCGAGACGCCCAAGGCGCTGCTCAACATCGGCGCCATCGCCGAACTTGGCCGCGATCCGGCCTCGCGGCTCAATTGTTTCGTTGCCGGAACGAATGATCTGGTCAAGGAGACCGGCATTCTGGCGACGCCTGATAGGCGCTACCTCGTGCCATGGCTGATGCAGATGGTGCTGGCCGCACGCGCCGGCGGCATCGACATGCTCGACGGCGTCTCCAACGATTTTCGCGACCTCGACGCCTTCGCCCATGAATGCGCGGAAGCCGCGGCCATGGGGTTCGACGGCAAGAGCCTCATCCACCCGGCCCAGATCGAAGCCGCGAACCGCGCCTTCGTGCCGTCCACGGAAGCGGTGGCCGAGGCACGCTCGGTGAAGGAAGCCTTCGCGCTCGCCGAGAATGCCGGCAAGGGTGTGATCGCGCTGAACGGCAGGATGGTCGAGCGGCTGCACCTGGCGCAGGCCGAAAAACTGCTGGCGAAGGCAGCCGCCATCGGGTCATAAATGCTCGATGGATGCGAGCGGGCTACAGCTACTCACGACAGGAATTGAACAATGAAACTCTACCGCTTTCTGTCCGCTCCGGACGATGCCAGCTTCTGCCACAAGGTGACAGCGGCGCTGAACAAGGGCTGGCATTTGTTCGGCTCGCCGACCTATGCCTACGACAAGAAGGCCAAAGCGATGCGTTGCGGCCAGGCCGTGGTCAAGGATATCGACGGTCAGGAATACGGGCCCGATACCAAGCTGAGTGACTGGTAGATTTGAAAAGCTCCGACGCAGGGTGTGTTGAGATTCAGGTCAGGCCGAGTCGAAAATGGTGGTTTCCGAGAACCGGAGCGGAGCGTACTTTTGGGTACGTGAGCACAGTTCTACCGCGACGCGGTAGAGCGGGGAAGCGCAGGAAGCCATCATTTGCAGGCCGGCATCACCTGAATATCAGCGCACCCCTACTCCGCCGCCTCTTCGATCTTCTCCATATCTTCGTCCGACAGGCCGAAATGGTGGCCGATCTCGTGGATCAGCACGTGGGTGACGATGTCGCCCAGCGTCTCTTCGTTCTCGGACCAGTAATCGAGGATGGCGCGGCGGTAGAGCGTGATGCGGTTCGGGCCTTCGCCGGTCTGCGGGTTCCAGCGCTCGGCGATGCCGCGTCCCTCGAACAGGCCGAGCAGGTCGAATGGCGTTTCCAGCGACAGATCGTCCATGATTTCGTCGGTTGGGAATTCGGCGATCTGGATGACGATCTCGCCGGTCAGCTTGCGAAAATCCTCCGGCAGATGGGCGTACGCCTCCAGCGCCAGGAACTCCATTTCGTCCATCGAGGGCGAGAGTTCGTCGTGCCAGGTGCGGGTCTTGTAGATGCGGGCCATGCTTTGTCCTTTGATCCCGGCATATAGGCTTTCGCACCGGAATCGGCAAATGAACGGGCCGATGCGCCTGCGCCATCCCTGCAGAGAGGAATAAATTCTCCATGACTCTGCTTGACTCTTGGGATGCGCTCTGGAATCTATAGGAACATAACAGGAACAATTGTGAGTGGAAGCTGACCGTCATGGCGATGACCGCCGTGGCGCGGGAGACTGTTTTTGCCCTGCGCCGCCAGATCGCGAACATCGAGGGAACGCTGCCCGAGCGCTTGGCTGCGCCGGCAGCCGCACCCTTTGATGCTGACGTCAACACTGATCTCACAATCGTCCGGCGTGGCATTGCCGCGGCGTTGCCGGATGCGTTCCTGCCTATCGGCGTCGGGCGCCTCGATGCCGCCCTGAGCGGCGGGCTGCCGAAGGCCGCCCTGAGCGAAATCCATGGGCTTGAAACCCGCGATGCCGGGGCCGTCGCCGGCTTCGCTTTGTCGCTCACCAGCCTGATCCTCAAGCAAACGCCGGGGCTGCCGGTGCTGTGGATCGGCACATCGGAGATTTTTCGCGAGGCCGGCTTTCCCTATGCCAGGGGGCTTCACGCCTCGTTCGGCATCGAGCCGGAGCAATTGCTGTTTTCTGAGGCGCCAAGGCTCGTCGATGCACTGTGGGTCGCCGAGGAGGCGGCCCGGATGACGGCGCTCGCCGCCGTCATCCTGGAAATCCGCGGCAATCCGCAGCGGCTTGACCTGACCGCGACACGCCGGCTGCATGCAAGGGCGCAAGCGGCCGGCCGGCCGGTGTTCCTGCTGCGGCAGGCGGCTGGGCCCGAACCGACGGCGGCACCCGTCCGCCTCATCGTCGCCTCGGCGCCGGCGGTGCCGCGCGACACCATCGCCGGGCCGCTGGCCGGCTCGATCGGCCGCCCGGCCTTCACCCTCACCATCGGCAAGAGCCGCACGGCCCTGCCTGGACAATTCACACTGGAGTGGAACCCCGATGAACGCGCATTCGACGAAAGAGCGGGCGAGGCAAGAGACCGGGCAAAGAATCCTGTCCCTGTGGTTTCCCTATCTGGCGGCGGAAAGGATCCTGCGCCAGCGTCTGGGGCGGTCCTGGCGTTCCCGGCCGTCGGATCACCCATCTCACCCGCCGCTCGTGATCAGCCATCGCGACCGCAACGCACAGCGCATCTCGGCCCTCGACGAGCGGGCTGAGGCGCTGCACCTGAAGCGCGACATGGGCATCGCCGATGCGCGCGCCATGCATCCGTCGATCGACGTCGTCGAGGCCGATCCGGAAGCCGATCGCCGCCTGCTCGAAGGCCTCGCCGACTGGTGCGACCGCTACACCCCGCTGGTGGCGCTGGACGGGGCAGACGGCCTGTTTCTCGACGTCACCGGCTGCACCCATCTGTTCGGCGGCGAGCGCGCCATGCTGGACGACATCCTGTCGCGCTTCTTCCATCAGGGTTTCGATGTCCGCGCCGGGCTTGCCGCGACGCCGGGTGCGGCCTGGGCGGCGGCACGCTTTTGCGGCGACCGCATCGTTGTGTCAGGCGAGGAGGAGGCGCTGCTGGCGCCCCTGCCGCTGGCCGCGCTGCGCATAGAACCTTCGACCCGCACCAGCCTGGAAAGTGTGGGCCTGCGCACGGCGGGCGCCGTCATGGCGGCACCGCGCGCGCCGCTCGCCCGCCGCTTCGGCGCCCTGCTGCTCCTGCGCCTCGACCAGGCGCTTGGCCGGCTCGACGAGGCGGTGTCGCCGCGCCTGCCCGTCGCGCCGCTTTCGGTCGAACGCCACCTCGCCGAACCCGTCACCCTGACCGAGGACATCGAACGGCTGGTGGGCATGCTGGCGGCGACCTTGAAGACCGACCTCGAGCGCCGCGGCGAGGGCGCCCGGACGCTGGCGCTGCTGCTCTTTCGCGTCGACGGCGCCGTCAGCCGCATCGCGCTCGGTACCTCGCGGCCGATGCGCGAACCCATGCTGATCCAGAAACTGTTCCATGAAAGGCTGGCCGCGCTCGAACAGGATATCGATGCCGGCTATGGTTTCGATCTGGTGCGGCTCTCAGTGTTGGCATCAGCCACCTTCGACATGCAGCAGGCCGATCTTGCCGGCGAGGTGACCGACGACGGCGCCGATATCGCGCTGTTCGCCGACCGCATCCGCGCCCGGCTCGGCGATGGCGCGGTTCTCCGGCCGGTCGCGGTCGAAAGCCATCTGCCGGAGCGTGCCGTCGCCACCATCCCCTTCACCGACGCGCCGTGCCGGACCACGCCGCCGAAGAAGCCGGACAGGCTGCAGGCACCAAAAACCATATTTCCGCCGGAACGACCGATCCGGCTGTTCCGCTCGCCCGAACCCATCGATGTGCCGGCCACCGAAATGCCGGAAGGACCGCCGCTGAACTTCCGCTGGCGGCGCGCGCTCTACCGGGTCAAGCGCGCCGAAGGGCCGGAACGCATCGCCGCCGAATGGTGGCGGGAAGCGCCAAGCGACGAGGCGGCATCGACGCGCGACTATTTCCGCATCGAGGATGCCGACGGCCGCCGCTACTGGCTCTACCGGCAAGGCCTCTACGGCGGCGCCTCGCAAGTCCCGCCGCGCTGGTTCCTGCATGGAGTCTTCGCATGAACGCGCTGACCGTCATTCCCTATGCCGAGTTCGGCATCCAGTCGAATTTCTCCTTCCTGCGCGGCGCCTCCAAGCCGGAGGAGCTGGTGGTCGCGGCCAAGCTCCTGGGCTTCTCGGCGATCGGACTTGCCGATCGCAACACGGTGGCCGGCGTGGTGCGCGCCTGGCAGCAGGCCAAGGTCGAAAAACTCTCCTATCACCCCGGCTGCCGGCTGGTTTTTGACGACGGCACGCCGGACATCCTCGCCTATCCCCAGGACCGCAAGGGCTGGGGGCACCTCTGCCGCATGCTGACGCAAGCCAATCTGCGCAACGAGAACGAAAAAGGCGCCACCCTTCTCCAGCGCGGCGACCTGCTCGAATGGGGTGACCTGATGTCGCTGGCGGTCCTGCCCGGTCTGTCGACGGGGGCGCAAGACAGTCTTGCCTTGCTTGGTGAGCTCAAGGGCCGTTTCGGCAGGAACCTGCGGCTTGGCGTTTCGCCCGACTACGCCGGCAATGACCGTTTCCGGATCGAGCAGGCGGCAGCACTTGCCGAGAGCGCCGGCATTCCGCTGATGGCGACCAACGACGTTCTTTATCACACCGCCGAACGGCGCCCGCTGCAGGACGTGCTGACCGCGATCCGCCTCAACACGCCCGTTGCCGAGGTCGGGCTGCAACTCTCCGCCAATGCCGAGCGCCATCTGAAGCCGCCGATGGAGATGGGCCGCCTGTTCCGCCGGCACCCGCAGGCGCTGGCCGAGACGCTGCGGTTTGCGCAAGAGCTGACTTTTTCGCTTGGCGACCTCCAGTACAATTACCCCGACGAGCCGACGGAATCGGGTCTTGGTCCACAGGCGGAGCTGGCGCGACTGGCGCGGGAGGGGGCGGCGAACCGCTATCCGGCTGGTGTGCCGGATTCCGTGACCAAGCGCATCGAGGAAGAGCTCGCTTTGATCGAACGCCTCAACTATGCCCGCTATTTCCTGACTGTCTACGACATCGTCAAGTTCGCGCGCAGCAAGGATATTCTCTGCCAGGGACGTGGATCAGCCGCCAATTCGGTCGTCTGCTTCTGCATCGGCATCACCGAAGTGGGGCCGGAAAAAATCGATTCGCTCTTCGAGCGCTTCATTTCCGAGGAGAGAAACGAGCCGCCGGATATCGACGTCGATTTCGAGCACGAAAAGCGCGAAACCGTAATCCAGTACATCTACGAGAAATACAGCGGCAAGCGCACGGCACTTGCCGCCGCCGTCATCAGCTATCGCGGCCGGTCGGCGCTGCGCGAAGTGTCGAAGGCGATGGGCCTGTCCGAGGATGTCAGGGCATCGCTTTCCGGCTCGATCTGGGGTTGGTCGACATCGGAGCTTGGCGAGAAGGAAGCCCGCGCCGGCGGCCTCGACCGCACCGACCCGGTGTCGAGGCACGTGATGGAGCGTGCCAATGAGATCATGGGCTTCCCCCGCCATCTCTCCCAGCATGTCGGCGGCTTCGTCATCACCAGGGACCGGCTCGACGAGATTGTGCCCATCGTCAAGACGGCGATGGACGAGCGCAAGATGGTCGAATGGGACAAGGACGATCTCGACGCGGTGAAGATCTTGAAAGTCGACGTGCTGGCGCTCGGCATGCTGACCTGCCTGCAACGCGCCTTCACCTTGCTCACGGATCACTATCCTAATGCGCGGGATGATTATGGGCAGCCCTATGTGTTGGCCACCCTGCCGCCGGAGGACAGGCAGGTCTACAAGATGATCTGCCGCGCCGACACGCTCGGCGTCTTCCAGATCGAATCGCGGGCCCAGATGTCGATGCTGCCGCGCCTCCAGCCGAAAACCTTTTATGATCTCGTCATCGAGGTGGCGATCGTTCGGCCGGGCCCGATCCAGGGCGATATGGTCCATCCCTATCTGCGCCGCCGGCAAGGCAAGGAACAGGCCGAGTATCAAAAGCCGGAGCTGGAAGCGATCCTCAAGAAAACGCTTGGCGTACCGCTGTTCCAGGAACAGGCGATGAATATCGCCATCGTCGCCGGCGGTTTCAAACCGGGCGAAGCCGATGAACTGCGCCGCGCCATGGCCACCTTCAAGCGCACCGGCACCATCGGCAATTACCGCGACCGTATGATCAATGGCATGGTCGGCAAGGGCTACACGAAGGACTTCGCCGAGCGCTGCTTCAAGCAGATCGAGGGCTTTGGCGAATACGGCTTTCCTGAAAGCCATGCTGCTTCCTTCGCCCTGCTCGTCTATGCCTCCTGCTGGTTCAAGACCTTCTATCCCGACGTGTTCTGCGCCGCGATCCTGAATTCGCAGCCGATGGGGTTTTACCAGCCGGCCCAACTCGTGCGCGACGCAAGCGACCATGGCGTCGACATCTGCGACGTCGACGTCAATTTTTCGGTGTGGGATTGTACGTTGGAAAAGGCGCCTTTCGATCCGGCCCGCATCCTGCCACGCCATGCCGAAATGCGCGACGTCATCGAGACGAAGCATGCCGTCCGGCTCGGCTTCCGCCAGATCAAGGGCCTGTCGAAAGAGCGCATGGAGGCTTTCGTCGAGCGGCGCGGCTCAGGCTATGTATCCGTCAGGGATGTCTGGCTGCGCTCCGGCCTCGATGTCGGCGAGATCGAAAAACTGGCGCAGGCCGATGCCTTTCGCTCGCTCGGTCTTGATCGTCGCGAAGCCTTGTGGGCGGTGCGCGCGCTCGACGGCAAGAGCGCCGCCGAAAGGCTGCCGCTGTTCGACCAGCCGGCGCTTCGCCTGCGCGAGCTGGAACCGGAGACGAGGCTGCCGAAAATGCCGCTCGGCGAGCATGTCATCCACGATTACCGCGCGCTCGGCCTGTCGCTGAAGGCGCATCCGGTCGCCTTCCTGCGCGAGCGGCTCGACCGCGCCGGCGTCATCCCCAATGCGAATCTTCCTTCCGTGCGCGATGGCAGGCGCGTCTCGGTCGCCGGCCTCGTGCTGGTGCGGCAGCGCCCCGGCAAGGGCAATGCGATCTTCCTGACGCTGGAGGACGACAAGGCGGTGGCCAACATCATCTTCTGGCAAAGAACCTTCGACCGCTATCGGCCTATCGTCATGGGGGCCCGGTTCGTCAAGGTCACCGGGAAATTGCAGTCGGAATCGGGTGTGGTCCACATCGTTGCCGAGAAGATCGAGGATCTGACGCCCTGGCTGACCGTGCTTCTGGAGAAGGTCAGCGAGGCTGCACCAGTGGTTCCTCCGAGAGACCTCGCCAAGGACGGTTCGGATCGCTTCAGCCCCGCCAAACAAAGCGCGCCGATCCGGCAGGATCTCGCAACGCTGTCGGAAGAAGCGGAACAGGTCATGCCCAAGGGGCGGAATTTTCAGTAGGCAAGGCCATGCCAAGAACGGAACGAAAGCGGACGTCGGCGATCCTTCGCGCCCCCTCTGTCCTGCCGGCCTATTGGGTACAAGAAACGTGCCCCTCAGCCCGGCCCACCCAAACGTGGCGGTGGCGGGGCCAGCACATCCTCCACCGAAAGCGTCCGCGCCTCGGAAGGCAGCATGATCGGGATGCCGTCACGCACCGGATAGGCAATCTTGGCGACCCTGGAAATCAGTTCGCCGCGCTCCGGATCCCAGGCCAGCGGCCCCTTGGTCAGTGGGCAGGCCAAGAGTTCCAGCAGCCTGGGGTCGACCTTCTTCCCGTCACGTCCGTCCGCCATCGCGCCCTCTTACTGCAAACTCGACCCAAAATCCTCATTCTCGCGCGCCAGCGCCATTTCGGTGATGGCGATCAGCGTCTCGGCCCGGGTCTTCAAATCCGCCGCTTCGAGCAGCGCCTGTTTCTCGGCTGGCCCGTAGGGCGCCATCATCGACAACGCATTGACCAGCATGGCATTTTCGGCCCGGCTGACGCTTTCCCAGTCGGCCTCGAGGTCGTTGGCCTGCAGATAGGCGCGAAATGCCTTGAGCAGCGATGGCCGGTCGATCTCGTTGCCCGCCTGGTCCTCATCGAGATCGGCAAGGAAAGGCGAGGGCTTGCACTGGCGAAACGGCGTCTTGACCGTCAATTCATGGGCGATGCGGAACCGGCACACGCCCTGCAGCGAAATCAGGTAACGGCCGTCGCCGCTCTCGGAAAAGGCGATGATGCGCCCGGCGCAACCGACATTGCAGAGTTCCGGCTCGCCGTCGTCGCGCAAGGCCCCGTCGAGACTGGGCTGGATGACGCCGATGAGCCGCGAGCCGGCGATCGCCTCGTCCACCATCTGCAGATAGCGCGGCTCGAAGATGTTGAGCGGCATGCGGCCTCCCGGCAGCAAAAGCGCCCCCTCGAGCGGAAAGATAGGGATCGTCGACGGCAAATCCTTGGCGAGCCGGTAATGCGCGTTTCCCGCTTGCACCTCATTCCTCCGATCGCGCCATCAAAAAGCGCGTGAGTTCTTGGCCCTAATCTGGCGCAATCATCGCCGACGCCAAGCCCGTGCGGCAAAACAACCGGCAGCCGGCTCAGGAAAACAGCAGCGCCGACAATTTGCGGCGCGCGGCCAGCGTCGCCTCGTCGGTCATGCCCCAGGCCTCGAACAGCTGCAGCAATTGCGTCCTCGCGCCATCCTCGTTCCAGGCCCGGTCGGCCTTGATGATGGCCAGCAGATTGTCGGCGGCGGCCGTACGGTCGCCGTTGGCGTTCTGGATCATGGCCAGATCGAAACGCGCCTGGTGATCTCCGGGATTTTCCGCAAGGCGCCGCTCGAATTCGGCTGGATTGCCGAGAGCCGCCGCCTGCGCCGCAACCGCCATCCTGGCGCGCAGGGCTGCCACCGGCGGCGCATCCTTCTTGGCCTCCGGGGCTGTTGCCAAAAGCGCCTCGGCGCCTTCCGTGTCGCCGGCCTCGAACAGCAGCTCTCCCAGTCCGGCGATCGCCTCGATCGTCTCCGGCGCCTGCGCCAGGATGGCGTCATAAATGTCGGCCGCGGTCTGCATGTCGCCGGCGTCGCGCGCCTCGGTCGCCGCAGCCAGAGCTTCGGCCACCGGCGGCGCGCCATTGCCCTTGCCGCCGACCTTGGTGATGAATTCGTTGATCTGGCTCTCCGGGATGGCGCCCATGAAGCCATCGACCGGCTGGCCGTCCTTGAAGGCGATGACCGCCGGGATCGACTGGATGCCGAGCTGGCCGGCGATCGACGGATGGTCGTCGATGTTCATCTTGACCAGCTTGACCCTGCCGCCGGCGGCCTTGACCGCCTTCTCCAGCTGCGGCGTCAGTTGCTTGCAAGGTCCGCACCAGGGCGCCCAGAAATCGACCAGCACCGGCTGGCGGCGCGATTCCTGGATGACATCGGCGGCAAAGGCAGCCGTCGTCGTGTCCTTGATCACATCGGCGGGAGCGGCGGGCGTATCGCCAAGCGCGACTTTCGCCGGCGCCGGCGCGGTTCCACCATACTGCACCGAGGTGGTGTACTGGCCGCCATTGCCGCCAAAGGGGCCGCCGAACGGATTGTTGTCGCTCATCTCTTTACCCTTCCGTGGCGCCGCCGGCCGGCGGCCAGGCGCCCTATGCTTCAGACCATCGGTTTTAAGCCATCCATGTGGCGATCACGCGGAGACTTTCAAGATAGCAGCATCGTGCCCGGTTGCCTCGACGAATCTGATCAGGTCGCTCGCTGCGATCGATGTCGTCGCCTCATTGGTCAGCGGATGCCCATTGATCACCGCATGCTCCATCAAATCCTTGTCGAGCACGAGCTTGACCCTGTTTGCCGTGTCGTTGATGATGCCAAAGACCGTGACGGCGCCCGGCGTGACGCCGAGCAGCTCCATCAGCATCTCCGGTTTGCCGAAAGAAACCCGGCTGGCGGCGCCGATCACTTGGTGGATCTGCTTCAGGTCGACGACCGCGTCCTCGCCGACGGTGACCAGAAAGAAATTGTCTTTCTTGTCCTTCAGGAACAGGTTTTTCGTGTGCCCGCCGGCGATCTCGCCGCGCAGCGCCTGCGAATCCGCGACCGTGTAGAGCGGCGGATGGCGCTTCGTCGAGGCGGCAATCCCGAGTTCGGCGAGAAAGGCCATCAAATCGGTTTCGGTCTTCGGCATCGGTTTCGTCTTCGTCCCGTTTCTCTAGCCAGCCGTTTACGGCCAATGGGGCAGCCGACACAAGACCGTCATGCGACATCACGGTGAGCGGCACCCGCCCTTTGCGGTGGCGCCCCCGCCGCGTGCCACTCGCGCGCCCGCCGGCGGCTTGCCGGCCTCGCTTGCCGGGTCGTAAAAAAGCCTGCGATTTCCCTGTTGCAATCGCCGCGCTCTTCAGCCATATAGGCCCGGCTTGCGGCCAAGACGCCGTGCGAGCGGGTGTAGCTCAGGGGTAGAGCACAACCTTGCCAAGGTTGGGGTCGAGCGTTCGAATCGCTTCACCCGCTCCAATTTCCTCTAAGGAAATCAAGCATCGAAAAGCCGCGGTCCGCCGCGGCTTTTTCGTTTTTGGACATTGTCGAACTGGGAGCTTGGGCCGAACTGCGCTTCGTCCATCCGCCTCTCATGTCACATAAAATTACAGCCAGGAACGCTTCCCGCCTCGCCTCGTTAGCCCTCCACCACCTAACGATGGAGAAAAACCAATGCAGGATATTTCCGGTAAGCGCGTCGCTATCCTTGCGACAAACGGGTTCGAACGATCCGAGCTTGAAGTTCCGCTCAAAAAATTACGCGAGGCGGGCGCCGAGGTCGATGTCGTGTCGCTCGCAAGCGGCAAGATCAAAGGCTGGGACCTCAAGGACTGGGGTCGGGAGATTCCTGTCGACAAGACGTTGGATGAGGCGCGGTCGGACGACTATGACGCGATCGTCCTGCCTGGCGGGGTCATCAATCCGGATCTGCTGCGCGTCGAGCGAAAGGCCCTGGACTTCGTCGAATCGTTCTGGTCGGCCAAGAAGGTCGTCGGCGCGATCTGCCATGCGCCCTGGCTTCTCGCCGAGACCGGCATCGTAAGGGGTCGCCGGGTCACGTCTTACAAATCGATCAAGACCGATGTGATCAACGCCGGCGGTCTGTGGGAGGACACCGAAGTCGTCACCGACCAGGGGCTCGTCAGCAGTCGCAATCCCGGCGATCTCGACGCGTTCTGCGACAAGCTCGCCGAGGAGATCAGGGAAGGGCGGCACGACAGAAGGGTTGCTGCCTAGCCGCCTGTCCGCCCAGACGATCGACCGCGCAAGCTTTTCACAGTCAGCCCTTCGCCCCATCCGCCTTCCGCAGCGATGCCTGATGCACCAGCGAGGTCCAGCTGTTGGTCGAGGCGAGGTGGCAATAGAGCAGGCCGAGCGCGCCTGATTTGCGCAGGTCGAGAAACGCCTCGTCGCTCAATTTGTTGAAGGCCGGCTCGTCGATCACCTGGAAGTCGGTGAGGTTGAGCACCTCGCCACCCTCCAGCGTCACCTTGCTCTGGCGCGGCGAAAACAGGCCGTGCGCATCGATCTTTTCGACCATCTCGCGGGTGGCTCGGAAGTCGATCTGGAACTGGTTGCAGAAGGCGAGCGCCTGTCTGGTCGCTTCGGTCGGCTCGTTGCCGGCGAAGAACGGCAGGATCTTGTCGTCGCGCAACGGCGCCAGCAGCTGGTCGACGATGCGATTGCTGGCCCGGTCGGCGCACAGCGTCAGCCGGCCGGCCGATGTCGGGTCTTCGGCCAGGATGAAAGGATAGCGCCGGACATAGGCGGGGATGTAGTGCGGCCCGGTCCATTTGCCGTCGGCATCGACGAACAAATTCTCGTTCTGGCGCACGCCGGTGATGATCACCGGCGACTTGGCCGGGCCGATGAAGACGATCGGGTAGGAGCGCATCGCCGCCGGCATTTCCGACGCGACCACCGGAATGGCGTGCGCCGAGCGGGCGAAGCCGAAGTCACTGCGCGCGGTCAGGCCAAGCGAGCCGTGCCGCGCCGGATTGAGCGCCTCGGGCCTCGAATAGAACAGCGGCAGCGCATCGCCCGTCACGTCCGTCTTTGCATCCGCCATCATCCGTCTCCCGCACGCCCATCAGGCTGCCAATGGTCCCGAAGCCGGGATCTATGCTTTGTTTGCGCTGATCTTGGATCGAAAGGAATCCCGCGCAGGACAAAGTACTACAGCGTCTCTTGCGCGCATAAAAGGACAGGCGGTGCTGTATCTTTGGGATTTGCGGCGATCGATTGTCTTGGGGAACACGACCGCCGCCTGCCCGCCTCTGGACAGCTTGCGGCGAAGCGGCGACAGTGCCGCCTGCAAGGTGGATTGAGGTTGATAGCATGGCGTCGGTATCGGATTTCGAGCAGGGACAAACCTTCACCATCGAAGCCGGGGGCAAGCAGATCCCGCTCGAACTGAGCGCGGTCAAACCCATCGCCGCCAGCCCGCGCCCGGGCGGCGGTTTCTCGCTGCTGTTCAGAGGCCCGCGCGACATCGCGCTGCCGCAGGCGACCTACCTTTTCACCGGGGAAAGCGGCAGCCACGAGATCTTCATCGTGCCGGTCGCCGCCGATGCGGCCGGGCGGCTGTACGAAGCGGTGTTCAACTAGGCGACGTTTGCTTTTTGAGGCGACGCTTGCGCTGCGGCGCGAAACCTTGACGCCAGCGGGACAGCCATCGTCTCACCCCGCCCCGCCCCTCGGCGCCGCACACGCCATCAGATCGTATACACCCTTGTCCTCGACCACCGCAAAACCGAGCCTGACATAGAGCCACCTGGCCGGATTGTGCTTCTCGACATGGATCGATACTGATTTGCCGGCTAACCATGCCTCGTCGATGAGATCGCGCAGCAGTGCGGTGCCGTAGCCCTTGCGGCGATGATGCGGCAGGAAGGCAATGTCGATGATGCGGTGCTGGCTCGGCCAGCGCTCGATATAGAGGCGGCCGATGTCCAGCCCGGCGCGTTCCACCACCAGCCAGTCGGCCTCGGGATAGTGTTTTTGGTAATGCGCGTGCTGCGCCTGGAACTGCATGCCGAGGAATTCGGCCTTCTGTGCCTCGGTCCACGCCGTCACGGCGAGTTCTTCCACGCGCGTCGAGGCATAGAGCCGCGACAGGAACGGCAGATCCGCCTCTGTCGCGGCGCGGAAGCCGAGCCCGGCCTTCTCCGACCGGGACCAGGCTGCGAGCCGATACGCCTGCTTCGCCTCTGTCACGCTGCCTGACGTCAGACCGGCGGCGTCAGGTCGCGCACGACGACGATCTGCTTGAGGTTGCTGGTGGCCAGCGCCGTCCACGTCCACTCCCATTCGGAGCTGTCCATGGCCATCTGGTTGATGGTCCACAGACCATTTGTGCCGTCGTTCTGGACCATCATCGAGAACAGGGCAAGGCGGCCATCGGCATTGTAATCGAGCGACAGGCGGGTGTTGGCGCCCGAGCCGCTGAAATCGCGCCATCCCGACCAGTTCTGGGTCGCGGCGTCATATTGGGCGTTGAAGGAGTGGACATGCTGCTGGTCGGAGGCGACCAGCATGATGTCGCCATCGCCCTGGATGCCGGCGCAGAGCGTGTATTTGGGGACCCTGCTGTAGCCGGGCGTCGCCCAGGCCGTCCAGGTATCGGAGCCGGCCGGCAATTGCTTGGTGTGCAGGACCTGGCCTTGCTGCGTCATGGCAAACAGATTGGTGCCGCCCAGCGGACCGACAATCGGCGCCATTTCCGTGAAGGGGTAGCCGGCGTCGATCTGCACCCATGGCGTCCAGTCGGCGACCGTCAGCGCCTGGGCCTTGGCCTGCTGGCAGCGATAGAGATGGAGGGCGGAGTTGATGCCGAACAGCGCGATGCGGCCGTCTGCCTGGCGCAGCGCCGTGATCGCCACGAGCTGCCCGGTCAGCTGGATCCAGGCGCTCCACGGCTGGACGGGCGGCCTGAGCTCGTCGACGGTGACGACGATCGGCGTCGTCGTGCCGGGCGGCGTGATGGTTTTCTGCACTTGAACAATCACATCCGGGTTCTGGTAGATCCACCAGATGCGGCCCAGATTGTCGGTGAGGAAGATTTCGACGCGGCCATCGGCATCGCGCGCCATCGTCAGTTTCTGATAGGAGGTGGCACCGGGCGGTGTGCCAATGCTCATCGGCGCGGTCCATTTCTCGACCGGGCCGATCTGGTTGGCGTCCTCGGTGATGAAGGACAGGTTGGTGGTTCCCGATGGCTGCGCGACCACCGCGACGCGGCCGTCCCTGGTCAGCCCCGCCGTCATGATCACCCAGGCGCCGGGCGCGATGAACGACCAGGCCGAAGGCCATGGCCCGTTCGGCGAAAGCTGCGCCTTCTGGATCAACTGCCCCTTGGCGGAATCGATCCCCACCACCATCAGCCGCGAC
>NZ_RZQE01000350.1:0-6289 GCF_004022955.1 Mesorhizobium sp. M7A.F.Ca.US.002.01.1.1
GTTCTACTATTGCTTCACCGTCTGGGCGGTCATTTCGGGCCTGCTGGTGTTCGGGCAATTCCCCAACACACTGGCGGTCTGTGGCATCCTGCTGGTCGTCGGCAGCGGGCTGACCATCGTGTCGCTGGATCAGCGCCAGCGCCGGTTGGCCGTCGTCGCCTAGCCTCGTTTCATTGCGGGAACGCCGATCTTTGTTTTCGGCGCCCCGATGCCATAGGCAAGCCACAGCCGGGCATACCGGCCTGAAGCCGGTCTTGCCTTCAGAAACTCGAAACCTCAGACGATCCGCAGGCGCCTAAAGCGTCCGCCTTGCGCTGAACTGATGGTAGGCCCACAGAACAACCACCGCCCCGATGACGGCAACGATCAGGCTGTAGATGTTGAGACCGGTGACGCCCGATGCGCCGAAGGCACTGAAGATCAGCCCGCCGACAATGGCGCCGACGATGCCCAGCACGATATCCATTATGACACCCTGGCCGGTCTTGTTGACGATCTTGCTGCCTATGAAGCCGGCGACCACGCCGAGAATGATCCAGCTGATGATACCCATTTTTTCCTCTCCATCCCCTCGCCAGCCGAACATTTTCATATGATTGTCAAAACCTCAAGCCAGCTTGAAATTCCGCCCGAATGCTTCATTGTTGAGGAGGGGTCGGGCCTTGGTCGCTATGGAGGATCCACGATGGGACTTTTTGACAACGCCGTTCCCGGCGGCAACATCACCAAACCTCTGATGATCGCACTCGGCGCATTGCTGGTCGGCAAGATGCTGAGCGGCAGAAGTGCCGAAGAGCCGGAACAGTCTCCCGCGCCCGCTCCGACCGCCCCCGTCCCGACGGAAACCACATCCGCCGACGGTGGCCTGCTGGGCGGCCTGGGCGGACTGCTCGAAAAGCTCCGGGACGCCGGTCACGGCAACACCGCGGACTCCTGGGTCGGTACCGGCCAGAACCAGTCGATCAACGCCAACGATCTTGGCGCCGCGATCGGACCGCAGATCATCCGCGAGATCGCGCAACGGACCGGACTGGACGAGCAGGAACTACTCAAGCAACTGTCCACCGCCCTGCCCGGCATCGTCGACAAGCTGACGCCGAACGGCCAGGTGCCGCAGCAGCACCAGGTCGCATCCGCGTTCAACAGCTGACGCGGCGCAGCCACGACAATTGGAGCGCTGCGCTTCGTGCGCGGTGCTTCGGCTTGCCGGTGATGGGATGAGTGTCTGGAGCGGGTAGCGGGAATCGAACCCGCATATTCAGCTTGGAAGGCTGCTGCTCTACCACTGAGCTATACCCGCGCCTTACCTGAAGTACCGGATTCATCCGAAAAGCGCCATGCACTTTTCGGTCCGATTCTTGTCGCGTTTCAGGGCTTCCGGGCCGGCAGTGGTGGAGAGGGTTGGATTCGAACCAACGTAAGCTAAGCTAACGGATTTACAGTCCGTCCCCTTTAACCACTCGGGCACCTCTCCAGTCTGCCGCCGGAGCCATGCAACGAGGCATTCACGCCGATCCGGACCCGAGTTATGTGTTCTCCGAAACCAGCGCAGCGCCTTATGGCGGCAAGGCCATTGGGTGTCAACCGCGCAGCCAGCGTTTTTCGATGTTGTTCGCCGGCTGTGACGGCGGGCCATATCCTTGGCCGGAGGACACCGCTATAGAACCAGCCATGAGCGATAAAACCAACACCCCCAAAGACACCCATTACGCCAAGCTGCGCCGCGCCTATCGCGACGAGAAAAGCGGCGGCGCGCCGGCGTTCCGGCCTCGACAGCCGGTTCCGCCGGGCGAAAATGCCGCGGACGGACTGGTGCGGCTCTACGGCCTGCACACGGTTCGCGCCGCACTCGACAATCCGCGCCGCAAGATCAGGAAGATGCTGGTGACGCGCAATGCGGCCGAGCGCCTCGAAATCGCCGATCTCGCCGCCCTGCCCTTCAAGACGGAACTGGTCGAACCCAGGGATATCGACAAGATCACAGGGTCGGATGCCGTGCATCAGGGTGTGCTGATCGAGGCCGAGCCGCTTAAAGCCAAGCGGCTCGATGCGCTTGGTGACGCGAAGCTGGTGCTGGTGCTCGACCAGATCACCGACCCGCACAATGTCGGCGCCATCCTGCGCTCGGCGGTCGCCTTCGGCGCCGGCGCGCTGATCACCACGGCCCGCCACAGCCCGCAGGAATCGGGCGTGCTGGCGAAATCCGCCTCGGGCGCGCTGGAGCACATCGACCAGATCGAGGTGAAGAACCTCGCCGAAGCGCTCGGCCAGCTGCACGAGGCCGGCTTTCGCACCATCGGGCTTGATTCGGACGCGCCGGCCGAACTCGAAAAGAGCTTTGCCGGAGAAAAGATCGCCCTGGTGCTGGGCGCCGAGGGCAAGGGCCTGCGCCAGAAGACCCGCGAGACGGTGACCACGCTGGCGCGGCTCGACATGCCCGGCGCCATCCATTCGCTCAACGTATCGAATGCCGCGGCGATCAGCCTTTACGTGGCACGGGCATTTTTGAAGCGCGGCTAAGCCAAAAAACATCTCGACGAGAAACGGGTCCCGACAGACGTCGGAACCCGTTCTTCGATGGGCCAGGAGTTGGCGGCTTGGGAACGTTGCGCCGCCCTCTCCTGACCTATGCCGCTTTGCCCCGGGTGCCGGCTGCCTCGCTGCCGACCTCGAAATCGGCCATCCTCTCAAGCGCCCTGACCAGTGCCGAATGATCCTCCTTGGCGCCGCCATTGGCCGCGCAGGCGTTGAACAGTTGCTGCGTGGTGGACGTGTTGGGCAGCGACACGCCGAGCGCTTTCGCGCCCTCCAGCGCGAGGTTCAGATCCTTCTGGTGCAGTTCGATCCGAAAACCCGGGGCGAAGGTGCGCTTGACCATACGCTCGCCATGCACTTCCAGAATGCGCGAAGCCGCCAGCCCGCCCATCAGCGCCTGCCTGACCTTGGCCGGATCCGCGCCGGCTTTCGAAGCAAAAACAAGCGCTTCGGCGACGGCTTCAATAGTCAGCGCAACGACGATCTGGTTGGCCACCTTGGTGGTCTGGCCAACGCCGTTGGGCCCGACCAGGGTGATGTTCTTGCCCATCTTCTCGAACACGGGCTTGGCGCGCTCGAAGGGTTTCTCCTCGCCGCCGACCATGATGGTGAGCGACGCCGCCTTGGCGCCAACCTCGCCGCCCGAGACCGGCGCGTCGAGATAGTCGCAGCCTAGATCGTTGATTTTCCTGGCAAAAATCTTGGTCTCGATCGGTGAGATCGAGCTCATGTCGATGACCAGCTTGCCTTTGGTCAGACCGGACGCGACGCCATTCTCGTTAAACAGCACATCGGCGACCTGCGGTGTGTCGGGCACCATCAGAATGATGATGTCGGCGGCCTTCGCCACGGCAGCATGGCCGGTGACTGACGTTAGGCCCTTGGCGACGAGATCGGCTGAGAATTTCGATCGATGGTCGCTGGCTATGACCCTGTAGCCCGCGTCCAACAGGTGCCCCGCCATCGGTGCGCCCATGATGCCGAGGCCGATGAAGCCGATGGTTTCCATTTTGGTTCTCCAGTTGCTTGTGTGAAACGCCCCCTCATCCGGCCGCTAGCGCGGCCATCTTCCCCCGAGGGGAGAAGAGAAGCCGACGTTGGTGCCTGTCTCTTCTCCCCTCGGGGGAAGGTGGCCCGAAGGGCCGGATGAGGGGGCGCGGCGTTGGCTAGGCCGCAGCACTTCCCTGCCCGGCTAATGCTTGAAACCACCCCAGCCCAGCCTCCGTCCCGGCCTTCGGCTTGTATTCCGCCCCGATCCACCCCGAATAGCCGATGCGGTCGATGTGCTCGTACAGGAAGGGAAAATTGATCTCGCCCGTCCCCGGCTCGTGACGGCCTGGATTGTCCGCAAGCTGGATATGCGCGATGCGGTCGAGGTTTACCTCGATGGTACGGGCGAGATCCCCCTCCATGATCTGCATGTGATAGATGTCGTATTGCAGGAACAGGTTCTTCGACCCGACACGGTCGATAAGCACCAACGCCTGATCGGTATAATTGAGAAAAAAGCCCGGGATATCGCGCGTGTTGATCGGCTCGATCAGCAGCCTGATGCCGGCCTGCTCCAGCTTTTCCGCCGCGAAGGCGAGGTTTTCGGCAAAGACGTCCTCCAGCACCTTGCGATCGGCGCCGGCGGGCGCGATGCCGGCCAGGCAATTGACCTGCTGGCAGCCGAGCGCCTGCGCGTAGGTGATCGCCTTGGCGATGCCCTGGCGGAATTCCGGCACGCGGTCCGGCAGCACGGCAATGCCGCGCTCGCCCTTGCCCCAGTCGCCGGCCGGCAGGTTGAAAAGCACCTGCGTCAGGCCGTTCTTCTTCAGCCGGGCGGCGACGGCATCGGGCGCATGGTCATAGGGGCCGATATATTCGACGCCCTTGAAGCCGGCGCGGGCGGCGGCATCGAAACGGTCGAGGAACTCATGCTCGCCAAAGAGCATCGAAAGATTGGCTGAAAAACGCGGCATTCTTTTTCTCCCTTTCTCCGCCAAGCCTAATCCAGCATGACGATCGACGTCGGCGCATCTTCGTGGCTCTCGGCAAGCTCCTCGAATTCGGTGATCTTGTCGATCTCGGTGCCCATCGAGATGTTGGTGACGCGTTCGAGGATGAATTCGAGGACAACCGGAACCCGGTGCTCCTTCATCAACCGCTGCGCCTCCTTGAAGGCATCGGCGAACTCTTCCGGCTTGCGCACCCTGACCGCCTTGCAGCCCATGGCCTCGGCGACGGCAACATGGTCGACGCCGTAGCCGGCCTCGGGATCGCCTGCCCGGTTGATGTTCTCGAAGGCAAGGTCGACCTCGAAGTCCATCGAGAAACCCCGCTGCGCCTGGCGGATCAGGCCGAGATAGGCGTTGTTCACCACGACATGGAGATAGGGCAGCTTGTGCTGGGCGCCGACCGCCAGTTCCTCGATCATGAACTGGAAATCATAGTCGCCCGACAGCGCCACGATGGTCCGGTCGGGATCGGCGGCGCGCACGCCAAGGGCAGCCGGCAAGGTCCAGCCGAGCGGGCCGGCCTGGCCGCAATTGATCCAGTTGCGCGGCTTGTAGACATGCAGGAACTGCGCGCCGGCGATCTGCGACAGGCCGATCGTGGTGACGTAGGTGACGTCGCGGCCGAACGCCTTGTTCATCTCCTCATAGACACGCTGCGGCTTCAGCGGCACCTGGTCGAAATGCGTCTTGCGCTTCATCGTCTTCTTGCGAGCCTGGCATTCCTTCGCCCAGCCGGACCAGTCGCGCAGTCTGCCTGCCGTCTTCCACTCGGTGGCGACGTCGAGCAGCATCTTCAGCGCAGCACCAGCATCCGAAACGACGCCGAGATCCGGCGCGAAGACGCGGCCGATTTGAGTGGGCTCGATGTCGACATGGATGAATTTTTTGCCCTTGGTATAGACATCGACGGAGCCGGTGTGACGGTTGGCCCAGCGGTTGCCGATGCCGAAGACGAAATCGGCTTCCAGCATCGTCGCATTGCCATAGCGGTGCGAGGTCTGCAGCCCGCACATGCCGGCCATCAGCCGGTGGTCGTCGGGGATCGCGCCCCAGCCCATCAAGGTCGGGACGACCGGCACGCCTGAAATCTCGGCGAATTCGATCAGCAAATCCGACGCATCGGCGTTTATGATGCCGCCGCCGGCGACGATCAGCGGCTTTTCGGCGGCGTTGAGCATCGTCAACGCCTTTTCGGCTTGGGCGCGCGTCATGGCCGGCTTGAACGGCGTCAACGGCTCATAGGCATCGATGTCGAATTCGATCTCGGCCAGCTGGACATCGACCGGTAGGTCGATCAGCACCGGACCCGGCCGCGACGAGCGCATCAGATGAAAGGCCTTCTGCAGCGCCATGGGGACGAGATAGGGCTCCATGACCGTGACCGCCCATTTGGCGACCGGCGCGGCAATGGCTGATATGTCGACGGCCTGGAAATCCTCCTTGTTCAGCCGCGCCCGCGGCGCCTGGCCGGTGATGCACAGGATCGGAATGGAATCAGCGGCGGCCGAATAGAGCCCGGTGATCATGTCGGTGCCGGCCGGACCCGAAGTGCCGATGCACAGGCCGATATTGCCTGCCTTGGCCCGGGTAAAGCCTTCCGCCATGTGCGAGGCGCCCTCGACGTGACGGGCAAGCACGTGGCGGATCGTTCCCCTCGCCTTCAGCGCCGAATAGAACGGATTGATCGCCGCGCCCGGCACGCCGAAAGCGCAGGAAATGCCTTCCTTTTCGAGAACGAGAACCGCGGCATCGAC
>NZ_RZQE01000351.1:0-6258 GCF_004022955.1 Mesorhizobium sp. M7A.F.Ca.US.002.01.1.1
GTGCTGGCTGCCGGCGAGCCGAATTATCCCTTGCCCTGGGCGGTTGCGCAAGAACTACATCCGCAGCCTGAGCGAAGGCAGATTGGTGTCACTGGCCGTCATCGTCTCGAAACTGCCTGACCGGAGCCTTGATCGCGAAGGGGCAGAAACAAAAAACCCGCCTTGGCGGACGGAAGTTGGCGGACCCGCTACGCCACCATCATCACCGATGCTGACGGCCGGGAAATCGTCAGCGCCATCGGCGAATTCGCAGGCACTGCGCCCCACCCACGCCTGGGGCGTGTCGAGCAGGTCGCATCCGGCGTAGAAATCGGCATGTGCAGGATGGGGCCGGATCGATAGCAAGTTGCGCGGCTACGATCTCGCTCGAGCTCAAAATCGGTAACCTGGTTTTAGGGCTGGAAACCCAGACTAGCTTATAGCGGAAGGTTTCGGCAACTCTGTCAGGCGGCGCCGGACTCCTGGCCGCGCTCAGAGCGGGCAAAGTCGCGGGCTGCGGCAGTGCCTGCGGGAAAGCCGCTGCGATCGCTGTAGTCGCGCGGCTTGGTCCCCCTGCGAGAGTGGCGCGCGGTGACGCCTTTCGCACCGATGATGTCGAGCAAAGCGATGCCGGCGACCACGGCAAGCGCAATGCCCACGTTGTCGCGCTTTGGATTGTCATGCCGATAAGCTGACAGCAACGTCGCGATGTCCAGGCCGTCGCCAGCCACCCGGCTCCAAAGCCCAGCCTGCTTGTCCACGGAAAGCGAGAGTATGCCGCTGCTTATCTCCCGCGCCCCATAGGCTCGGATGAGATCTTGCTTGCCGCTCATGCCGAGCGCACCGGCAATCCGCTCGGCACCAACCAGCTCGACGACACCCAGCGCGATGCTGAACCAGCCGAGCTTGCGGGCAAGGCCATCGAAGGCATCGGCCACACTCGGCCCGGCCTGCAGCACTTTGGGATCGCCAGGCGATCGGGTGATGTTGGTGAGTTTAGCGACCACGTTCATGACGATTCCCTACGGTTTCAAAACAACCTTGATGCAGCTGTCCTGCTTGTCGCGGAACACCTTGTACATCTCGGGTCCCTGCTCGAGCCCGACGGTATGGGTGATGACGAAGGAAGGGTCGATCTGGCCGTCCACGATGCGGCGCAGCAGATCCTCGGTCCAACGGGTGACATGGGTCTGCCCCATGCGGAAGGTGAGGCCCTTGTTCATCGCCTGTCCCATCGGAATCTTGTCGACCAGCCCGCTGTAGACGCCGGGGATCGAGATCACGCCGGCCGGCCGGCAGACATAGATCATCTCGCGCAACACATGCGGTCGATCATTTTCCATCAGCATCAACTGCTTTGCGCGATCGTAGACGGTGTCGGGCTGGGCCAGCGAGACATGGCTTTCCATGCCGACGCAATCGATGCACTTCTCCGGGCCATTTGCGCCGGTGAGTTCCTGCAGCCGTTCGACGACACTTTCCTCGGCGAAATTAATGGTGATGGCACCGCCGGCCGCCCCCATGGAAAGCCGTTCCGGCAGGCAATCGATCGCCACCACCTGTTTGGCGCCGAGCAGCAGGGCACTGCGTATTGCCATCTGCCCGACTGGGCCGCAGCCCCACACCGCAACCGTATCCGTAGGCTCTATGTCGCACTGTGCCGCGGCCTGCCATCCGGTGGGAAAAATATCGCCGAGGAAGAGAACCTGCTCGTCGGTAAGGTTGTCAGGCACCTTTAGGTGCGTGGCGTCGGCGAACGGCACCCGCAGGTATTCCGCCTGTCCCCCGGGATAGCCGCCCGTCAAATGGGTGTAGCCAAACAGACCAGCGGTGGTGTGCCCGAACACCTTGTCGCCGAGGTTCTTCTTGCGGTTCGTACGTTCGCAAACCGAAAAGTTCTGTCTCTTGCACTGGTCGCACTCACCGCAGATTATGGTGAACGGTACGACAATGCGGTCTCCCTTCTTCAGAGCGCCGTTGACGCCCCTGCCGACCTCCACGACCTCTCCCATCATCTCGTGGCCCATAATGTCGCCTGGCAGCATGGCTGGCACGTAGTTGTGGTAAAGGTGAAGGTCGGAGCCGCAGATGGCACAACTCGTCACCTTGATAATCGCGTCCCGTTCATCCTCAATTTCTGGATCGGAGACCTGATCGCAGCGTATGTCTTCCTTACCGTGCCAGACCAACGCACGCATAGCCCGCTCCTCTGTTGGCAAGGTCGATCGGGACCCGCGCTTGGCAAGCGGGCCATGCTATTCATCGACCGTGCCCGCCGCCTGTCGAACCGCAATGGCCGACCTATGTTCCGGGAGCTTGAGAGAATATTTTGGGCCATTCCAAACGGCGCCTTCGCCTGACCGCGACTCGCTTGCCGCTCCGTCTGAAGTCGGCTCCTCAGTCTTGATGCAGCTACGGCATGTCTTCGTTGTTTGTGCCATGCACGTTGGAGCCGTGCAGGAGGGACTGGATTTCGTCTAGATCGATGTTGCCGTCACCATTCTCATCGATGCTATTGAACATCCTGCCGACCGCGCTTTGAACCTCGGCCTCGGACAGTGACCTGTCGCCATCCGTGTCCAACAGGCCGAACATAAGTCGCATGCCGGCACCGCGCATCATTTGGTGACCACGGTGTCGAGCCATTCTGTGTCCTCTGCCCCAGTCGCCACGATTTCGCCAATGGTCGCCATGCCGGCTAGCTTCATCGGGGCGGTCAGCATGCCCGTTGCGGTCGCCCTGGTCGTTGCGGCTATCTTCGTCACGGAAAGCTTCTTCAGAACCGCGATCCTGGTGCATCCTCTCCCGGACAGCTTGCTCAACCATCTGGCGGATTATTTCGCGTGTCTGTTCACCCCCCTGTCCGTTTGCGTTCGACCCGGCGCCGGGCTGTTCGGTCGCCGTCGTGGGTGCAGGCGTCGTGGGTGCCGGTGTTCCGCTTGACTGGGCGAGCGCCGGGGACGTGAAGGCTATGAAAGTGGCGGCGGCGGCCGTCGTGCTGTGTGGAAATCTCATGGCATGCCTCCATCGAACCATCGGCCGTGTTTGTTTGGGTCAAACTGGGGCTCGGTCTGATTGTTCCCTCAAGGGGATGAGGTCACGGCGAAGTTACAGGCCATGTGCCCGTGGGCGCAGGGCGACCACAACCAGAATGGTGGAGATGGTGATGGCATTCATGTCGTCGTAGCCGCCTTCTGGAATGGCGGAACGTGCCAAGGTGTTGCAGCGCTGTGGTGGAGCTTGCTTCGCTGCCGCGGCCTGCAGGGCGAGAGATCGCGCATCTCGATCTGCATCCACACGACTGGAAGCCAGAACAGGCCGGTAATGAGGTAAAGCAGGATCGAAAAGCGCAATCCACCCCTCGGTCGGCGAATAGGCGGAATGCCAGGCGAGGGCATGAGCCACCACCGCGGTTGCAGTGAACACGAATTCAGCGATCACGCGATGCGTGCGACCGTTACGATGGTCGCGGAATTTGCGGTCTGATGGGCGAGCAGCATGAACAAGGCGATGCCGGCCGGACGGCGAGTTGTTCGCAGACCGCCTCGGACGGTTCAGTGCAAGGATCAAATCCCCCTGCGCCGCTCATGGACGCAGCGCCAGCTCAGGAACCTGATCGGCGGGATCCGCGATGTTCATGGACCCGATTCCCGGCGGAAGTGCGGCATGTGGGCTGGATCGTTTGACAAGCGATCGGAATGTCAGGAAACCAGAGCGAGGCGGCGCGGCACAACCGGCGGCCAGCGCCTTGGCGAAGGTCACGCATGTCGACCTGCTGACCGCACGTCGGACAGATGTAGGAATATCCTTCTTGGGCTCGCCGCTGTAGAGCTTGCCGGGAATTGATCCACCAAGATCGGATTGCTCGTCATATCCATCGACTTGTCTCAAATGTTACCGAACTGTTCTGCGCATATTCCCGTCGCTCGGTCAAAGTCTAACGATCAGGGAAGCACATTGGAAAGCACATGCGGTAACGGTTGATTCAACCATTGCTGGTATGTTGGTGTGGGTGGCGGCTCCGACAGTTGGGCGGGCGCTTCAGTGCCGGAGCCGCCTGCGCAGTCCGGTTGGGGTTTGACCGCGCCGTCCTATAATGGGACAGCGCGGTCAACGATTCGTTAAAATGCTCCGGAGCTAATTAAACGTGTGCTAAATTGAATCGCAGTGTTGCGAGTCAGCTCATGCGTTTGAAGGTCATCAGGCTATCGCGCAGGAAGGGCGAGGCGGTGTTAGCCGTCAGTCATTCTATCTCACGCGCTGACGACCTCTGGCGCATTCCAAGTCATCAATTGTGACATCAGCCGTTGAATCGACGCCGGTCCAACCGCCTGCTTCGTATTCGTTTCGCCGGAACCACCGATAGCTTCGCCCGTTGCTAAGCTGCCCCGTGACACACGAAATCATCGATCACTGCTTGATGTATGGCTAGCGACGGTGACTCACCAAAGACATGAACTCAGAAAAGAAACCAACGAAAGCTGGACCGTGTTTAACGTGTTGACTGGGCAGCCAGCAGACCCGTGGGCGCTCCGGCTAAGCTATGCCCGGACTCTTGTTCGCCTTTTGAACGCTGTCGAGTTGAAGCGAAAGGTCACTCGAAGTGACCTCTAAATACGCACTGCTGAAACACATCGGGAGCCGTTGGCAAAGCCACCGTTCCGTGGTCACCTACCTGAGACTCTCGCCCGATAGCAGAGGGTGACGTGGCAAGGCTTGAGCGCCCAACCTATGCCTGCAGCATCAAGAATATGATCCTGCCAAGAGCGCCTAAGAGCAGGGCGAATGCGGCGAAAGATTGAATAAAGAAGCCGGGGTACCGCTTCAGCGGTGCCGACAGGTAACCGATGAAGTAGGCAATCCTTCCCATTATCCAAAGCAGTCCCAGTGCAGCCGCCCATGGCGCGCTCCAGTAGACCGCGAAAAGGCACATCGACGGAAGAAAGTCCGGCAGCCATTCGATCGAGTTTGAATTAGCGCGGATTGTCCGCTCAAGCAGCGGATCCCCAGTCATGGTCGGGGCGAGAACGCCCGTCCTCTTGTGGGTTCTGGCGACTGTCAGCGCCATGCCAAAAATCATTAGGCTGCAAAGCAGCGTCACAATAGCCACCGAGAAATACCGTTCCATGCCTGCCTCCTCTCGTCGCGGAACAGGCAGGCAAGCAAAGGTTGTCGCCATGTGAAGCAGGTCGGCCTGAAGCCCGTAGATAGCGCAAAAACGCGTCTCTGGAAATGAGCTACGAAGGGTGGTCGATCTACGGTCGCATCCAACGCGCCTTCGGCGACTATGATGACATCGCCGCGGTGACGGCAGAGCCGACGTTGTCAGAGCCCGGTGACGTGCCGATCTTCAGCGCGGGCGTGCCTCGCGCAATAGACCAGCTCACGCTCAGCATCCCGGCGCCGATAGATTTTTCCAGCCTCAATCTCTCCTATACGCATCTTGAAAGTGCCGAAGGCCAGAAGAGCCAGATCGTTGGCCTTTCCTACAGCCAACAGATATTCAAGCGAAGCAGCCTCTATGCCACTGCCTTTACCGACCTTGAGGATAGCGGCAGCTTTGGAGTCTTGGCCGGCCTATCGGTTCCGTTCGGTGACGATATCACCGCTTCCACGGGAATAGAGCAGGGACCGGACGGCCTGAATGTCGTCGCCGACATCGCCAAGTCGGAGCGGTTGGAAGACGGCAGCATTGGCTGGCGAGCACGAACCTCGGAAGGCGACACGCCCAACCGGTCGGCCGCAGCAAGCTATCGCGCGCGCTTCGCCCGCTTCGAGGCTGGCGTCCAACAATACGGGAAGGACGTGCGGGCAACTGCGCAAATGGATGGCGCGATTGCCGTGGCAGGCGGCGGGGTCTTTGCCACAAATCGCATAGACGATGCTTTCGCCGTGGTCGAAGTCGGCGCTCCTGATGTCGACGTCCAGTTCCAGAACAGGCCGGTGGGGAAGACCAATCGGCAAGGGCGCATCCTGGTCCCCGGGCTTAACTCCTACGAACCGAACACGGTCTCCATCGATCCAAAGAATCTGCCAGTGAATGCGGACGTTCCGGCAACCAAGGAAGTCGTGATGCCAGCCGATCGCAGGGGGGTCGTGGTGAAGTTCGGTGTTTCGGAAGCGCCCGAAGCAGCGGTCGTCACTCTGGTCGACAGCACAGGGACCCCTTTGGAAGCCGGCCTGAAGGGGCGCATGGAGGCTGGCTCCGAAGAGTTTGTCATCGGCTACGATGGTGAGGCGTACATTCGAGGCTTAAGCGCACAGAACACGGTCGTGATC